>DATJRY010000007.1 GCA_035504415.1 Candidatus Sulfotelmatobacter sp.
CGCGTCCGCTTCGCGGGGACGCTGCCCCGCGAGCGGCTCCCCGACGTCTACGCCTCGGCCGACGCCTTCGTCTTCCCCTCGACGACCGAGACGCAGGGTCTGGTCCTCGCCGAAGCGCTCGCCGCCGGCCTCCCGGTCGTCGCCGCCGACAGCGAGGCCTCGCGCGACGTGCTGGCCGGCGCCGGGCGGATCGCCGCCGCCGACCCCGCCGCCTTCGCCGCGGCGTTGCAGGCCGCGATCGCGTGCGGACGCGATCAGAGTGCCGTACATTTGGCATTCTCGCGGTTTACCGTCGGGATGCACGCGCGGCGAATTCTCGCCCTCTACCGGGAGGTGCTCGGCGCGCGGGCAGCTTGACTCGAACACATGTTCGATATAGGATGAACGCACGAGCCATGACGCAGCAGAAGATCCGCCACCGTTCCGCCGACGTCGCCGTCGGCTACGCCGTGACCCCGGCGGGCCGGGGGATCGCCTACGCGACGATCGCGACCGGAACCGGGCGGACCCTCGCCAAGGTGCCGTTCGGGGCGGTCCCGCTGGGCGCGCTCGACGGGCGGGAGTTCGGCTACGCGGCGCTGACCGCCGTCGCCGGCTACCTGCGGACCAACGGCTTCACCCGCGTGCGGATCCGGCTGGGCGACGGGCGCACCGTCGACGACCTGGCCGCCCGAACCAGCGTCCCGCCCGCCCTGACGATGGCGTACGTCAAGGCACGCTGCGCACTGCACGGCTTCGCGCTCGCGCGCGTCGAACGGGCGGAACCGGTTGAAACGAACGAGCTCGAAGCGCGCGCCCGCGCCGACATCGCCCAGCGCCCCGCCGCCGCCGCCTGAGCTCGCCCTCGGCCGGCGGGTGGGTCGCGACGACCTGCCCCTGGAGATCATCGCGCTCTCGCGCGCGCTGATCGGCCTGCTGCTGGTCCGTGTCTACGAGGGTGAGCCGCTGGTCGGGCGGATCGTCGAGACCGAAGCGTACATGCCCGGCGATCCGGCCTCGCACGCGTTTCGCGGGCGAACCGCGCGCAACGGCACGATGTTCGGCGACGCGCTGCACGCCTACGTCTACTTCATCTACGGCGTGAACTGGTGCCTCAACGTGACGGCCGAAGCGCCCGGAATCGCGGCGGCCGCGCTGATCCGCGCCGCCGAGCCGGTGGCGGGGGTGTCGCGCATGCGCGCGCTGCGCGGGCGGCCCGACCTGCGCGACCGCGATCTGGCGCGCGGGCCGGGCAACCTCTGCCGGGCGATGGCGATCGGCCCCGAGTTCGACGGCGTCGACTTGGCGGACGACCCGCTGTTGCGGCTCTACGACGACGGCGTGCGCCCCGAGATCGGGACCAGCGTTCGCATCGGTTTGACCCACGGTGCCGACCGGCCGCTCCGCTTCTACGCGCGCGGCAACCCGAGCGTCAGTGGACGGCGCGCCTTGTCGCCATGAGGTCGGGTGTGGTAGACTCCGAGCGTCGCGCGGTCCCGCATCGCGTCGGCCTTCCCGTTCCTCTCGCGCCTCGCGACGACGCGCAGCCCCGGCAGCCTCGCCGGTAGGACACCGTCCCGCGGAGCGCTCGTCTCCCCGAGGGAGCAGTTCGCTGCAGTTCGACAACCGACCCCAGAACAACGGCCGCCCCGAAGGCGGAGGTCGTCGCCGTCGCTCGCGACGCAATCGACAGCGCTACAACGACGGCGGTCCCGCGCCGGCGCAGAGCGACGTCTTCACCCAACCCGAGTTTCCGCAGCCCGTCGGGCCGCCGCTGCTCTCCGCCGAGCAGCTCGCCGAGATGAGCAAAGCCGAGCTCAACGAGCTGGCCAAGACCTTCGAGATCGAGAACCCGACCAAGATCAAGAAGGACGACCTCGTCGCGCAGATCCTCGAGATCCAAGCGCAGCGCAGCGGCCTGGAGAAGGCCAACGGCGTCCTCGACGTCCTGCCCGAAGGCTACGGGTTCTTGCGCCGCGAGGGCTATCTGGTCGGCACGGACGACATCTACATCTCGCAGTCGCAGATCCGCCGCTTCGAGCTGCGCCGCGGCGATCTGGTCGCCGGCCAAGTGCGCCGGCCCAAAGAGAACGAGAAGTACTACGGCATCGTCAAGGTCGAGACGATCAACGGCCGTTCGCCCGAAGCGATCCAGAACCGGCCGGTGTTCGAGCAGCTCGGCGCCGAGCCACCGGAGCACCGCTTCACGCTCGAGACGCGCGGCGACCTGACGACGCGAGCCATCGATTTGTTCGCACCGCTCGGCAAGGGACAGCGCGCGCTGCTGCTGGCGCCTCCGCGCACGAACGAGAGCGCGCTGTTGGCGCGGATCGCGCGCGCCTTGGGCACCAACGCGCCCGACGCGCACGTCATCGTGCTGTTGGTCGACGAACGGCCCGAAGCGGTCACGCACCTGCAACGCTCGCTCGACGTCGAAGTCGTCGCGACGACGTTCGAGGATCATCCGGACAGCCACGTCACGACCGCCGAGCTCGTCTTCGAGCGCGCCAAGCGGCTGGCGGAGCTCGGCGGCGACGCCGTCGTGCTGATCTCCTCGTTCACACGCCTGGTCCGCGCGTACGCGGCCGGCGCGCACTCCAAAGGCAACCTCGACGCCGCGGCCCTGACCCGGCCCAAGCGCCTGTTCGGCGCGGCGCGCGCGATCGAGGGCGGCGGTTCGCTGACCGTGCTGGCCGCGATCGGGAACGGCAGCTCGCCGTTCGACGCGCTGCTGATCGACGAGTTCGCGCCGGCCGCCAACGCCGAGCTGGTGCTGGCGCGCGAGCTGGCCGAAGCGCGGGCCTATCCGCCGATCGACCTGCTGCGCAGCGGCAACGTCTACGAAGAGCAGCTGCTCAGCGAGATCGCGTGCCACAAGATCGGCGATCTGCGCCGCGCGCTGGCCGGCGTGCCGACGGTCGAAGCCTCGGAGCGGATCTACGCGGCGTTGGCTCGGACGCAGACGAACGACGAGTTCATCACCGCGTTCGATCTGAAGAAGGTCTGAGGCTCCAGAAGTTCCTCGCGGCGGCCGGCATCGCGTCGCGCCGCCGCGCGGAAGAGCTGATCGTGGCCGGCCGCGTGCGCGTCGACGGCGCGCTCGTGCGCGAGCTCGGCACGCAGGTCGGCGAGGACGCGCGGGTCGAGGTCGACGGCAAGCCGGTGCGCGTCAGCGAGACGCGCACCTACCGCGTCGTGCACAAGCCGGTCGGCGTCGTCACGACGTTGCGCGACCCCGAAGGCCGGCGCACGATCGCCGAGCTGGTGCGCGGCGCCGGGGTGACCGCCCGCGTCGTTCCGGTCGGCCGGCTCGACTACGACACCAGCGGCGTCCTGTTGGTCACCGACGACGGCGCGCTCGCGCACGTCCTGACCCATCCGCGGTTCGGCGTCGAGAAGACGTACCGCGCGACGGTACGCGGCCGGCTCGAGCCGGGCGACGTCGAGAAGGTCTTGCAGGGCGTGCGGCTCGAGGAGGGCCGCGCCGCGCCGGCCCAGGTGCGCGTGGTCGCCGTGCGCCGTGACGTCTCGCTGGTCGACCTCACGCTGCACGAGGGCCGCAACCGTCAAGTGCGGCGCATGTTCGAGACCCTCGGACATCCGGTGCTCGCGCTCACGCGGCTGCGCTTCGGGCCGATCGCGCTGGGCGCGCTGCCGGTCGGCGGGGTCCGCCCGCTCAGCGAGCGGGAGCTCGCGGCGCTGCGTCGCATCGTGGCGGATGCACATACGGACGCGACGCCGGCCCGGACCTGAGCGCCGATGATGCTGCGCGGGATTCGCGGGGCGACGACGGTCGCGCGGGACGAGCCCGCGCTCATCCTCGACGCGACCGAGCGCTTGTTGCGCACGATCGTCGACCGCAACCGGTTCGTCCCCGAGGACGTCGGTTCGGCGCTGTTCACGGTCACGCCGGACTTGGTCTCCGAGTTTCCGGCCGCGGCGGCGCGCCGGATGGGCTGGACGCTGGTGCCGCTGCTCAACTTCACCGAGATCGGCGTCCCCGGCCGGCTGCAGCGCTGCATTCGGGTCATGGTGCACGTCAATACCGAGCTGCGCCAGGACGAGATCGTGCACGTCTACCTCGAGGGAGCGGTCGTGTTGCGCCCCGACTTGGTCAGCCCCGGCGATTCGGAACGGGCCTGACGCGGAAAAAGGTGGCGGACGCGAAGCGGGCCAATCGCCTGCGGTCACCCCTGCGCGTCGCGCCGGCGCTCGCCCGCTCGCGGACCCGCTCCGCCGATCGCCCTGCCGGCGACGCGATGCTCCAGCAACTCACGAGGTAGGATGCTCCGTACGTCATGCCCGCTCGCCTTGGCCGTGTTCGCGACGGCGCTCGCGGCCAGTCCGCTCAGCGCGCTCGCGCAGACCGCGACGTTCTACGTTCCGCCCAAGATCGTCAAGCAAGGAACGGCGTCGAGTGCGATCGCCGGGTCGGGCAAGGTCGAAGTGAAGGTGTTCGTTCACAAGAACGGCTCCGTCGGCAACGTCCAAATCATCAAATCCTCGAATCCCGGCGACAACGCCGCCGCGACCGAGATCGCCAAATCGGCGAGCTACCGCGCCGCGACGCGCGACGGAAAACCAAGTGACGCGTTCTACACCTACGTGCTGACGTTCAACGGCAAGTCGGTCGCGCTCGACGTCTCCGGCGAAGAGGCGATCAACAAGACCGCGACCAGCGGCGAGATGACGAGCATCAACGCGGAGATGGGGAGCGCCAACTACGCCAAGGCGAAGTCGGACTTGCAGGCCTATCTCAACACGCACGCCGGCGATCGCCAAGCCGAGACGCTGCTGGGCGCGGCCAACTTCTACCTCAACGACTTCACCGACGCGGCGGCGGCCTTCGATCAAGCCGGCACCGTGCCGCCGACCTTCGTCGCCGTCGCATACAACTCGTACGCCGGCGCCAGCGACGCTGCGATCAAAGACAAGCAGTACGACGCGGCCGTCGCCGATGCGGGACACGCCGCCGCGCTGCAGCCGCAAAACCCGGTGCCGTACTTCTACCGCGGCACCGCCGAGACGTACGAGAAGAAGTACGCCGATGCGATCGCCGACCTCGAGAAGGCGAAGTCGCTCGAGAACGCGCAGACGCCGCCCGCGACGGTGAACACGATCGACACCGCGCTGGTGCAGGTCTATCTGGCGGGCGGCCAGGTCGACAAAGGGGTGGCGCTCGCGCAGCAGCTGCGCCAACGCGACCCCGGCAACACCCAGGTCGTCACGATCCTGATCAATCACTACGCCGCCGCGGCCAACGAGGCGTCGCAAGCCGGCAACGTCGCCGCAGCGGTCGACGACTACGAGAAGGCCGCCCAGCTCGACACCGCGCACGCCGCGGCGTACTACGTCGGCGCCGCCAGCGTGCTGGGTAATGCAGCCAAGACGAAGGACGACTTCAAGAAGGCCTTCGTCGAGGCGCAGAAGGCCGTCGCGGCCGCTCCGAGCGATGCGGGCGCCAACTACACGGCCGGCGTGTTGGCGGCGAACGCGGGCGACACGGCCTCTGCCACGACGTATCTTCAGAAGGCCAAGGCAAACGTGGGAACCGACGCCTCGCTGGCGGCCAAGATCGACACGGCCTTGAAGAAGATCGGACACTAGTAGGAATGCGCGCCGGGACCGCCAATTCTCCGTACCCGCGCCGGGAGCGACGCCCCGCCGTCTTTCTTATTGCTCCGGCAGCGGCCCCACCGGATTCGATGACCGGCAATCACCCCTCGACGTCTCGGAGGCGTTAGCGGACCTCGTGAATTTCTCAGAATTCTTCAACTTCATCGTCGCGGGCGGCTTCGCGATGTGGGTGCTGCTCTTGCTCTCGGTGGTCGCAGTCGCGATCGTGATCGAGCGGCTGCTCTTCTTCGCGAGCCAGCACTCGGACTCGAAGGGCCTGCTCAAGCAGATCGGCCAGAGAATCGCCGCCGACGACCTGTCGGGCGCGATCAAGATCTGCAAGCAGAACAAGGGCATGCTCCCGAAGATCCTCGAGTTCGGCTTGCAGCGCGGTGAGAAGAACCGCGCCGACATCACCGACGCGCTGTCGATCGCGCTGATGGAGAACCTGAACTCGCTCGAGCGCAACCTCGGCGTCATCGGTACGATCGCCGTCATCGCGCCGTTCGTCGGTCTGTTCGGTACCGTGCTCGGTATCATCCGCGCCTTCCAAGACATCGCCCTCAAGGGCAACTCGACCCCGGCCGTCGTCGCGGCGGGCGTCTCGGAAGCGCTGATCACGACCGCCGCCGGTCTGTTCGTCGCCGTCGTCTCGGTGGTGTTCTTCAACTACTTCAAGACGCGGATCAAGGCGTACAACCAGGAGATGATCGTCGCCTCGAACCAGCTCGCCGAGATGCTGCACTTCCACAACACCGGTGCGGCGATCCCGACCGACCTGTACCAGCCGGCGAAGTAGGGTCTAGGCTGAACCTCCGGACCGAAGGACTCGACTCATGAGCATGGTCTCCTCCCAACAGGACGATCAGGTGATGGCCGAGATCAACATCACGCCGTTCACGGACGTGCTGCTGGTCCTGCTCATCATCTTCATGATCCTGGCCGCCCTGGTCGCGCCGCCCGGCTTCGAGAAGCAGCTGCCCAACAGCGACAACAGCCCCCCGACGCATCAGGCCAAGAAGTCTGACGACATCGAGGTGCTGGTCAACGAGAAGGGCACGATCTTCGTCGATGGCAAGAAGTCGGACGACGTACACATCTACGGCGACATGCAAGCCGTCGAGAAGGCCAAGGGCAACAAGCACGTCTCGCTGACCGCCGACGTGAAGGCGCCGTACGGCACCATCATCCGCATCCTCGACGCCGCGAAGATCGCCGGTCTGAACGACGTCGGCTTCGTCACCTCGTAGTCCCGCAGAAGGAACCCCGCTCACGTGGCCGTTTCCACCGGACAAGGCGAAGAAGAAGTGATGTCGACGATCAACATCACGCCGTTCACGGACGTGCTGTTGGTCTTGCTCATCATCTTCATCATCCTCGCCTCGGTCGTCAAAGAGCCGAAGCTCCCCGACGCCTATAACAAAGAGAAGGTCCATCCGTCGCAGATCGTCGTGCTGGTCGACGACAAGAACCACGTCCAGATCGGCTCCAACATCGTCGACGAGATGCAGGCCAAAGAGCAGTTCGCGGAACTGGTCAAGGCGACGGGCAGCGGTCTGAAGACGGTCATCATCAAGGCGGACCCGCACGCCAGTTTCGGCACGATCCTGCGCGTCATGGACGCCGCGAAGTCGGCCCACCTGGATACCTTCGGCCTTGCCAACCACGTGCAAGGAACGCCGCAAGGACAATCGGGCGGCTAAATGGCGACGACACCGACTCCCCCCAAGCCTACGCCGCCGCCTTCGACGGCAGACCGGGCCAAGAACTTCTTGGCCTACGGGTTCGTCATCTCGGTCATCCTGCATCTGTTGATCGGGCCGTTCATTCAGTTCCACAACACGCAGACGGAAGAAGAAGCGCCGCAAAAGGTGACGGTCGTGCGCGTTCCCACGCCGCCGCCGACGCCGCCGCCGACGCCCAAGCCGACGCCGACGCCCAAACCGACGCCGCCGCCCAAGGTGACGCCGGTGCCGCAGACGCCCGCGCCGCAGCAGCCCAGGATCAAGATCAACACGCTCAAGACCGAGTCGCACAGCGGCGGTCCGAGCGAGGCCGCCAACAAGTACACGACGGGGAACACCCAAGGCATCCCGCAGGGCCAAGGCACCGCGGCGCCGGTCAACGCGCCGGCGGCCACGCCCGCGCCCCCGCCGCCGACCCCGACGCCGGTCCCCACGCCGACGCCGCTGGCGTGCGCGCACCCCAACGTGGCCGCGACGACGATTCGCGCGGTCGAGCCCGACATGCCGCCGATCGCGGCGCAGCAGGGCATCTCCGGCACCGTGCAGGTGCAGGTCTCGCTCGACGACCACAGCCGCGTCACCAGCGTCAAGGTCTACAGCTCGCCCAGCGCGCTGCTCAACAACGCGGCGCTCAGCGCGGCCCGCCAGTCGACGTTCCAAACCGACGTCAAAGACTGCAAGCCGGTCGCCGCCGACTACCTCTTCAGCGTCACCTTCGACAGCCAATAGAGGCTTGGGCGCTCTTGACGAGCGCCCAAGCTGTCGCGTTCGCGGCCTGCGGCCGCGAGCCGCATACGTCGACGAACGGGGTCCGTTGCGGACCCTGTTTGCTTTCTACAGGACGCCGAGGTCGCGGAGTTTGTACATCGTGTCGATGTAGCCGAGCAGGTCTTGGTCCTGCGCGTCGGTGCGATCGGTGAACTCGACGCCGGTTCGGTACTTGCCCAGCGCGGCATCGAAGCGGCACCAGCGCACGGCGCCGCGCAAGCGCAGCGGCGGGCGCGGCTCGCCGCGGAGCTCCAGCTCGAGCTGTAACTCCTGTCCGGCCGGGAGTTCCGTGTCGGAAAGCATCGCCAGGCCGCCCAAGCCGAGGTCGTACGTCTCGGTATGAGCCGCGGCGAACTCGTCGCCGATCGTAAACGAGACCAAGAGGGGAGCGTCGTTGAGCCGGCGGTGCGAGCGTGCTTCACTCACGCGCCGCGCCTTCACGAGCGAGCGGGAAAGCTCCCCCTGCGTGCGAACGGACGCGGTCGTGACGTTCGTGCAAGCGATGCTCCTTGCGGTGCTGCAGGGCGTCAGTGAGCTCTTCCCGATCAGCAGTCTGGGCCACACGGTACTCGTACCGGCTCTGCTCCGCTGGCCGGTCGACGAGGGCTCCGACGCGTTTCTCGCGTTCGTCGTCGCGCTGCACCTGGGGACCGCGCTCGCCTTGCTGGTCTTCTACCGTGGCGATTGGGTGGCGCTGGCGCGCGGCTTCGTCGCCTCGATCGTGCGCGGCCGCGTCGGCGACGATCCCAACGAACGGATCGCTTGGCTCCTGGTCGCCGGGACGATCCCGGTCGCGGTCCTGGGCGTGCTGTTCGAGTCCGCCGTCAAGCGTTTGTTCGCCTCGCCGATCCCGGTGGCGTGCTTCCTGATCGCCAACGGGCTGCTGATGCTGCTCGGCGAGGCCCTTCGCCGCCGCCAGCACGCCGGTGCCGCCGGGCACGCCTACCGCGAGCTGGACCGGCTCCCGCCGCGCGACGGCGTCGCAATCGGCCTGGCGCAGTCGCTGGCGTTGCTGCCGGGGATCTCGCGCTCGGGCTCGGCGATCGTCGCCGGGCTCTTGTGCGATCTGCGCCACGCGGCCGCGGCGCGCTACTCGTTCTTGCTGGCGACGCCGGTGATCTTCGCGGCGAGCGTCCTCGAGCTGCCCAAGCTGTTGGTGCCGGAGGCTCGGCCGGTCCTCGTCGAATCGGTCGCGGGCGCGGTTCTGGCCGGCCTGACCGCCTACGCGTCGGTGGCCTTCCTGACGCGCTGGTTCCGCCACAACGATCTCGCGCCGTTCGCCTGGTACTGTATCCTCGCCGGCGCGCTCGCGCTCGTCCTCTTCACCACGAAAGTCATCGCATGAAGCAGATCGCTCTGATCCTGGCCGTCATCTTCCTGGTCGTCGCCGTCCTGTACTGGACCGGCATCGTCTTGCCGCACCACGTCAAGCACGGCATCCTGGCCTTCGTGCTGGCGCTGCTGTGCCTGGTCTGGTACCGCTTCCAGACCGCGAGCGCGGCTCGTTAACGCGAGCCGATGATGTAGATCTCGTCCTCGTCGGGCGAGACGACTTCGACGTTGGGGCGGTGCGCGGCGACGATGCGTTCGAAGCGCTGCGCTTCGCGCGCGTGCGCCTGCACGATCACGAACGGCGCGCTCTCGGCCGCGATCAGCACTTCGCCGACGGCGCGATCGTAGCTGGCGTCGTCGTTGACCTTGCCGCCGAAGACGGTATCGCGGTAGAGCCGCTCGACGTTCAGGTACGGATCGCCCTGCCACCAGGCTTCCCACATCCACACGCGCGCGTCGATGCGCTTGGCGCCGCTGCGTCCGGGCGGCGCGAAGTAGACCGCGTCCGTGCGCACCGCGCCGAGCGTGGCGTGGAAGTCGCCTCGCCGCACGGTGTTGCGCTTGCCGTTCTCGACCACCCAGCGTTCGGTCTCGCGGATGTAGTGCCAGGCCAGCTCGCTGGGCGGCACGTCGACGAGATCGTCGGGATACTTCGACTTGAGCAGCCAGTGACAGAGCACGTGCCACAGGCCGACGACGGCCAGGCCGGTTTGGCCGTCGCTGCGCAGGCCGTGCACGTTGGCGTGCCACACGCCCAGATACCGGCACTGGTCCTCGCTGAAGAAGACGCCGTCCCACGCGCGGAAGAGCTCGGTCGGGTAGATGCGCCCCGGCAGCATCTCGACGACTTCGGCGACTTCGCTGTCGCGCAAAATCGTGAAGTCGTTGACGACCAGTCCTTCGCCGGCGCGCACGAACCACTCGAGCAGATCGCCGCCGTGGACCGCGATGCCGTGGCGCTTGAGCGCGTTGAGGTGCATCGGCATCCCCATGAAGGGGTCGATCAGGCTGCGGATGCCGCGCGACTGGCACAGGTCGAGCAGTCGGCTCCCGGAGACGCGTCGGGTGCGAGCGGGGAGATCGATCACGTCGGTGCTCCCAGAAAGGCCAGATACGCGCGCGCGACGGCGGGGTGGAACTGCGTCCCGGAGGCGGCGGCGATGCGGCGGGGGGCGTCGATCGGCGGCAGCGACTCGACCGCGATAGCGAGCCCCAGGATGCCGGCCAGCGGCTCGACGCCGCCGTCTTCGTACCAGGCGGCCGAGGACGCCAGGTGGGCCGCGTCGTCGGCGTAGCCGGGCGCCGCGGCGGCGATCGCCGCGGCGCGCTTCGCCTCGAGGATGCGGTGCTCGCGCGCGAAGCGCGAGAGCGGGTCGAAATCGTCGTGGCCGGCGTCCGCCGCCGCCCGGCCGAGCGAGAGCAGCCGCGCCGTGCGGACCGCCTGGCTCACGTCCAGGTCGAGCCGCTGCGCCAGCGTCTGCGCCAGCTGGGCGCGGCGCTCGCTGCGACCGCGCGTGCGCGAGTCGCGGGCGTCCAGCCGCACGCACAGCTCCTCGAGCAGCAGCCCCTCCTCGAGCGGGGCCAGCTCGGGCAGCAGCGGCTCGCTCCAGTCCACCCGCGCGCCGATGTACTCGCGGAATTGGCGAACCAACTCGACGCGGAAGCGGCGGCCGCTCTCGCCGATGATCGCGTAGAGTGCCTCGGCCGGCTGGCGCGGCTCGCGCGGGTCCTCGATCGCGTCCAGGAAGGCGTGGGCGATGCCGAGCGCCGCCGCCTCGGTGGGGACGCCGTCCCAGCGCAGGCCGTCGGGGATGCCGGTTCCGTCGTCGTACTCGCGGTGCCAGCGGATCGTATCGGCCGCGCGGGCAGGCAGGCCGGGGATGCTGTCGACGAAGCGCGCGCCCAACAGCGGTGCGTCGGCCTCGGCGAGGCCCCGCAGCCGTTCGCTGGCCTCGGGCGGGACGACCACCCCGAGCAGGCCGACGTCGGCCAGCGCGCCGGCGACCCAAGCGGCCGCCACGCCGTCGGTGTCGACGCCGCGGTGCGCCGCGAAGCGCGACGCCAGTGACGCGCGCCGCAGCCCGAATCCCAGCGGGCGTCCGGCCAATGCGTCGCCGACGGCGCTGTAAAGGCCGAGCACGCCGTCAGTGGCAGTGGTCATCGCGAACGGACCGTCGCTGGAACAGGAACCGTCATCCTTGTCGTTCCACGTTCACCGCACCGTGCTGAAACCCTCACCTGCGAGCGATCCCGGGATTCGCGAGGGCTTCGTGGGCACGATCGGCCGAACGCCGCTGATCGCGATCCCGAAGCTTTCGGCGGCGCTGGGCCGCACCGTCCTGGGCAAGGCGGAGTTCCTCAATCCCGGCGGTTCGGTCAAAGACCGCGCCGCGCTCGGGATCATCAGCGACTTCGAAGCGCGCGGCGCGCTGCGTCCCGGCGGCGTCGTCGTCGAGGGGACCGCGGGGAATACCGGGATCGGGCTTGCGTTGGTGGGCAACGCACGCGGCTACCGCACGATCATCGTCATGCCCGACGATCAGGCGCCCGAGAAGTACGGACTGCTGCGCACGTTCGGCGCCGAGCTGCACGTCGTCGAGGCCGTGCCGTTCGCGAACGAGCAGAACTACTATCACGTCGCGCGCCGGATCGCGGAGTCGACGCCGGGCGCGGTGTGGGCCAACCAGTTCGAGAACACCGCCAACCGCGACGCGCACGAGCGCACCACCGGCCCCGAGATCCTCGCCCAGACCGGCGGCCGGCTCGACGCGTTCGTCGCCGCCGCGGGAACGGGCGGTACGATCGCGGGCGTGAGCCGCGCCCTCAAAGCCGCCGATCCGTCGATCCGCACCGTGCTCGCCGATCCGTACGGTTCGTCGCTCTACGCGTACGTGAAGACGGGGCAGCTGGCCAGCGAGGGTGACTCGGTCGCCGAGGGGATCGGCATCAAACGGCTGGTGGCGAACTTCGACGGCGCGCCGGTCGACGACGCGGTGCGCGTCGACGACCGCACGATGGTCGCGATGGCGCACTGGCTCCTGCGCGAGGAAGGCCTGTTCGTCGGCGGCTCGGCGGCGCTGAACGTCGCCGCCGCCGCGCGCTACGCGCGCACGCTGCCGGCCGGGAGCCGCGTCGTGACGGTTCTGTGCGACGGCGGCGACCGCTACCGCTCGCGCCTGTACGACGACGCCTGGCTGGCCGAGAACGACCTCACCGTCCAACCCAACGGCCTGGACTTCTTGTGAGCAAACAGCTCTCGCACGTGCGGGCGGACGGGTCGCTCACGATGGTGGACGTCGGGGCGAAGCCGGCGACGGAGCGTGCGGCGCGCGCCGTGGCGCTGGTGTCGATGTCGGCGGACGCGGCGAACGCGCTGCGCAGCGCGACGTTGGCGAAAGGCGACGCGTTCGCGGCGGCGCAGCTGGCGGGGATCATGGCGGCCAAACGCACCGACGAGCTGATCCCGCTCGCGCATCCGCTCGCGATCGGCGCCGTCGACGTGTCGTTCGCGTGGGACGACGCGACGACGCTGCGCATCGAGACGCGCGCCGCCACCGTCGGGCCCACCGGCGTCGAGATGGAAGCGATGGTCGCGGCCAGCGTCGCCGCGCTGACGATCTACGACATGTGCAAGGCCGTCGACAAGGGCATCACGATCCAAGGGGTGCGGTTGCTGGAGAAGAGCGGCGGCAAGTCGGGGACGTGGCGCGCGTGAGCGAGCGCGAACACCCGGTCGCCGTGATCGTGCTCTCCGACCGCGCCGCGGCCGGCACGCGTCCCGACGCGTGCTTGCCGGTCGTGCGCGAGGCGTTGGCCGACACGCCGCTGCGCATCGACGACGAGCGCGTCATGCCGGACGACGCGGCCGCGCTGCAAGCGGCGCTGATCGAGCTGTGCGACGGGCCGACGCGGCTCGTCCTCACCTCGGGCGGCACCGGCGTGGGGCCGCGCGATCGCACGCCGCAAGCGACCGCCGCCGTGCTCGACTACGAGGTGCCCGGGATCGGCGAGGCGATGCGCGCGCGCTCGCTGCAGGTCACGCCGGGCGCGATGCTCTCGCGCGCGCTGGCCGGGGTGCGCAACCGTTCGCTGATCGTCAACCTGCCGGGCAGCCCGAAGGCGGTGCGCGAGACGCTGGCGGCGATTCTGCCGGCGCTCCCGCACGCGCTCGACCTGCTCGCCGGCGACGAAGCCGACCGTCATCCGACCGGGTTGCACGCAGAGTGACCTTCCAGGCGGCGCAGTCCTATCTGCTGGGGCTGATCAACGAGAACGCGTCGGGCCGGATGCCGAACCGGCTCGAGCGTTTCCGCGCGTTCTTGGCGGAACTGGGCGATCCGCAGGACCGCTATCCGACCGTGCACGTCGCCGGGACCAGCGGCAAGGGCTCGACCTCGACGATGCTGGCCGCCGCTCTGCAGGCTTCGGGCAAGCGCACCGGCTTGCACACCAAGCCGCACCTGGAGAGCGTGACCGAGCGCGCGCGCATCGACGGCGTCGCGATCTCGGAAGAAGCGTTCGGCGATCTGGTCGGCGAGCTGCGCGACGCGGCGATGCGCATCGCCTACGAGCACGGCAGCCCGAGCTACTACGAGATGCTGCTGGCGCTGGCGTTTCTGTGGTTTGCGCGCCAAGAGGTCGACGTGGCGGTGATCGAAGCCGGCGTCGGCGGCCGCCTCGACGGTACCAACGTGCTCACGCCGCAGGTCTCGATCATCACCAACGTCGGGCTCGACCACGTCGAGATCCTCGGCTCGACGCTCGAAGAGATCGCTCGCGACAAGGCCGGGATCGCCAAGCCCGGCATCCCGCTGATCAGCGACGTCGCGCGCGGGCCCGCCCGCGAGCAGATCGAGCGCATCTGCGTGCAGGTCGGCGCGCCCTTCGTCTCGGTCGCCGACTCGGTCGTCGTCGAGGCGCGCGGCGACGAGCGCTACGGACAGTCGTTCGCGCTGACGACGCCGGTCGATCGCTACGAGATCGCGCTGCCGGTGCTGGGCGACTTCCAGCAGCGCAACGCCGCGACCGCGGTGCGCGCCCTCGAGCACCTCCCGCCGTCGCTCCGGCCCTCGCGCGAGGCGATCGAGGCCGGCCTCTCGCGCACCGTCATCCCGGGCCGGATGGAGTTCTTCCCCTCGCATCCGGGCGTCGTCTTCGACATCGCGCACAACGCCGACAAAGCCGCCGGGCTGGCGCACGCGCTGACGCGGACGTTTCCCGACCGCCGCTTCACCTTCGTCATCGCGATCGGCGAGTCGAAGGACGCCATCGAGGTGATCCGCCCGTTCGTCGAGCTGGGCGGATCGTTCATCTTCACCAGCTTCTCGGTCCCCGGCCGGCACGCGTCGCGGCCGCAGCGCTTGGCCTCGATGGCCGACGAGCTGGGCGCATGGGGGCGCGCGATCGCCGACCCGGTCGAGGCGTTCGCGGTGGCGCGGCGCAACGCCGAGGCCGACGACGTCATCGTCGTCACCGGCTCGACGTTCGTCGTCGCGACGCTGCGCAGCTGGTGGGTCGCCAACGTCCTCTCCAATGTCTAGGCTCACCGCCGAGTCCGCGCGCGGCGCGCTGCGCGTGCGCGGACGCGTCTTGCCGTGGGGCGCGCGCACCTACGTCATGGCGATCCTCAACGTCTCGCCCGACTCGTTCTCGGGTGACGGGGACCCCGATCCCGCCGCCGCGGCCGAACGGGGGCTGGGTGCGCTGGCCGAGGGCGCCGACATCCTCGACGTCGGGGCCGAGTCGACGCGGCCCGGACACCGTCCCATCGACGAGCGGGTGGAGCGCGCGCGCTTGCTGCCCGCGTTGGCGGCGATCCGCGCCGCGGCGCCGGACGCGATCGTCTCCGTCGACACCTTCAAAGCCGACGTCTTCCGTGACGCGAGCGCGGCCGGCGGCGACGTGCTCAACTCGATCTGGGGCGCGCCGCCGGCGCTGGTCGAGGCGGCGGCCGAGCACGGTGCCCCGATCGTGGTCATGCACAACAAAGCCGTCGCGGTCTACGAGCGCGACGTCGTCGACGAGGTGCTGGCCTTCCTCGAGGCGGCCGCGACGCGGTGCGTGCGCGCGGGCCTGCCCCCCGAGCACGTGATCCTCGACCCCGGGATCGGCTTCGGCAAGCTGCCCGAACACAATCTCGCCGTGCTGCGCGCGCTGCCGCGGCTGGTCGGGCTGGGGTTCCCGACGCTGATCGGTACCTCGCGCAAGTCGACCATCGGCAAGCTGACCGGTCGCGCGGTCGACGCGCGCGAGTTCGGCACGGCCGCGACGGTCGCGCTCGCGATCGCGGCCGGCGTCGACGTCGTGCGCGTCCACGACGTCGGCGGCCAACGCGACGCGGTGCGCGTCGCCGACGCGATCGTGCGCGGTTGGCGGCCCGAGGGCTGGACCGAGAAGCTGCCGTGAGCCTCGACACGATCGAGCTGCGCGGCATTCGCGCGTGGGGCCGCCACGGCGCGAACCCCGGCGAGCAGGACGTCGCGCAGCCGATCGACGTCGAGCTCGCCTTCGAGCTCGATCTGCGCGCGGCGCGGGCGAGCGACGCGCTCGGCGACACGGTCAGCTACGCGGACGTCCAGGCGCTGGTGGTCGGCATCGTCGCGCGCGAGCGCTTCGCGCTGCTCGAACGCCTCGGCGAGGCGATCCTGACCGCGCTGCTGCGCGATCCTCGCATCGTCCGCGCTCGCGTGACGTTGGCCAAGCCGGGTCTGCTCGCGGGCGCGACGCCGGCCGTCACCCTGCACGCCGCGCGGTGACGACTTCCCGCGCCGCGATCGGACTCGGCTCCAACCTCGGCGATTCGCTCGCGATCGTACGCGCGGCGCTCGGGCGGTTGGCGGACGTCGGTCAGGTCGTCGCGCGCTCGGCGCTCTATCACAGCGCTCCCTGGGGTGTGACCGATCAGCCGCCGTTCGTCAACGCCGCCGCGCTGGTCGACACGGCGCTCGCGCCGCACGATCTGTTGGCGGCCCTCCAGCGGATCGAAGCCGAAGCCGGCCGGGTGCGGACGTATCGGTGGGGCCCGCGCGTGCTGGACCTCGACATCCTGACCTACGGCGAGCTCGCGGTCGACGCGCCCGACCTGGTCATCCCGCACCCGCGGCTGGCCGAGCGCGCCTTCGTGCTCGTCCCGCTGGCCGAGATCGACGCTCGCTTCGTCGCACTACGCGATGCGCTGCCGCCCGGAGAGCGCGCACAGGTCGTCGAAGTCGCCCCGCAATGAGACGCCTGGCCGCCGCCGCGCTCGCGTTCGCCTGGGCCTGCGCCGTGCTGCCGTCGGCGGCACGGGCGGACGCGTTCTCGCCCGTCTCGGTCGGCGTCCACCTCAGCACGATCGGCGACGGGATCACGCTCGAGAAGCCGTTTCTGTACGACTTCAGCCTGCGCGTCGAGACCAACTGGCTGAGCACCTCGCAGCAGACGACCTACACGAACACGGGGTTCACCACGACCTCACGGTTCCGCAACGTCGCGGTGCTGGGCGACTTCCGCCCCTACGGCGGACGCTGGCGGATCAGCGGCGGCTTGACCTTCGGCAGCGACGAGGTCGACAACGTCGCGCGCTTGGGCGCGCCGACCGCGCAGGTCGGCAACGACGTCTATCCCGTCAGCGGGATCGGCAACTTGACCTCACGGGTCTCCTTCAGCCGACCCGGCGTCTATCTGGGCGTGGGGACCGGGACCGGGTTGATCCGCGGGCTCGCGCTGACGGTCGACGGGGGCTTGCTGCTGCGCAACGGTTTCGCCACCGCGAATGCCACCGGTCCGCTGGCCGCCGATCCGGCGTTCCGTGCCGACCTGAGCGTGCTCAGCGGCCAACTGCGCACGCGCGTGATCACGCCCGTCGCCTCGGTCGGCCTCGTTTACCGTCCGTAGCGGCGTCGCCGATCCGCCTCAGCTGCGGGAGGCGACGACGGGCTCGTAGACTTTGCGCGCGATGAACAGGTCGAGCAGCTCGCGGTCGATCTTGCCGCGGTCGGCGAACTCTTTGACGAGGATGTCGAGCGCGCGCTCGACGGTGATCGCGGGCTTGTAGGGCCGATCGTTGGCGGTCAGCGCGTCGAAGACGTCGCTGATCGTGAGCAGCCGCACCTGCGGCGCGATCTCGCTGCCGCGCAGTCCGCGCGGATAACCGGTGCCGTCGAGGTGCTCGTGATGCCCGTAGGCCAGCTCGGCGACGTTGCGCCAGGGCGTGCGCATCCACGGGATCTCGCGCAAGAAGTAGAACGATTGGGTGACGTGCTGCTCCATCGCGCGCCGCTCGTCGACCGAGAGCGAGCCGCGCGGAATGCGCAGGAACGCCAGCTCCGCCTCGTCGAGCAGCGGCTTCTCGCCGTCGAGCTCGCGATAGGTCATGCGGGCGAGGGCGTCGAGGACGTCGCCGATCTCGGCGGCGACGACGCGCGGCTCGTTGGCGCCCTCGACCGACGCCAGCAGCTCGCGCAGCTGCGCGCGGCGGTGCTCGTCGGTCGTCTGCTCGATCGCCAGCAAGAAGCGCAGGCGGATCGTGTCGAGCCGCCCGTCGGGCAGCTTCTTGGCCTTCCCGAAGATGTACTCGGGGACGGCGACCTTGCCGAAGTCGTGCAAGAGCGCGGCGTAGCGCATCTCACGCAGCTGGTCGGCGTCGAAGTGCAGGGCCGAGAGCGTGCCGCTGGCGACCGCGTTGATCGCCTCGGCTTGCAGCACCGTCAGCTCGGCGACCCGTTCGGAGTGGCCCTGGGTCGACTTGTCGCGCACCTCGATCGCCTTGACCGACGCCCGGACGAATTGCTCGAAGAGGTCCTGGATGCCGTCGAGCAGCGCCTTGTTCTCGAGCGCGACGCCGGCCTGCGAGGCCAGCGAGCGCAAGACGCGCTCGTCGCGGTCGGTGAACGGCTCGACGACCGCTTCGGTGTGCGCGGGCGACTCGAGCACGACCTCGAACGCCGGCTTGCGGTTGAGCAGCATGATGACGCCGACGATGGTGTTCTCGTGGTCGCGCATCGGCACGGCCAGCACGGACTTGGTGCGATAACCGTTGGCGCGGTCGAAGCTCGGGTTGAACTTGTACTCGGCGTTCTCGGGAATCGTGTACGCGTCGTCGACGCGGACGGTCTCGCCGCTGATCGCGACGTAGCCGGAGATCGAGGTTCGCGAGAGCGGCAGCACGGCGCCCAGATACGTTCCGCGGTCGTGCGGGCCGGTCTGCGCGACCGCGAAACGCAGCACGCGCTCGCCGTCGTCGCCGTCTTCGAGCAGGTAGAGCGAGCCGGAGTCGGCGTGGGTGAGCTCGCGCGCGCTGCGCACGATCGTGCTCTCGAGCTTGACGATGTCGCGCTCGGCCGAGAGTGCCAGACCGATCCGCAGCAGGTGGTCGGCCTCGCCGTGCAGCGCCTGGATCTCGCCGTGCGCCGCCAGCCGCGCGGCGGCTGCGCGCACGGTCGCCACCAGCGCCGCTCCGTCCGGCGGGCTGGTCACCCAGCCCCCGACGTCGGCGCACTCGGCCAGCCACGGCGCGCGGCTGGGTGACTCGGCCAGCACGACGGTGGTCGCGTTCTGGGTGCGGGCGATCAGGGCGAGGGCGCGCTCGACCGCCGGACGCGCCCCCAGCCGCAGCAGCCGGCCCTCGTCGACCAGGTAGACGACGGCCCGGCCGGCGTGCTCGCCGGCGTACGGAAAGGGCGCCGCGCGGTGGACGATCCCGGCGGCGTCGAGGGCGGAGGCGGCCGGCGCCGGCAATGCCAGCCCTTCGGGGTACACGAGGGCCAGCGAGGGAGCGCCTACGATGGTAGACGGAATGAGCACGGACCTCCTCGGTGAGTACTTAGACGCGAGCGCGAATCGCCCCCGGGGGCGGGCCTGCCGGGGCGTCGAACTGCGGGCCGGATGACCGATGACGTGATCGCCACGCGCGCTCGCGCCCTGGCGGGTGCGCTGACGGAGAGCGGGTTCGCCCGGCTGCGGATCCGTGACGGTGAAACTGAGATCGAGCTGCGCCGCTCGGTCCGCGGTGCCGTGGCCGTGGCGCCGGCGGCGGGCGAGGCGCCGGCGAACGGCGCCCCCGCTCCGGCCGAGCGCCGGGCCGACGTCGTCGCCAGCGACGTCGTCGGCGTGGTCCGCTTCCTACGGCCGCCGGTGACCGAAGGCCAGGAGCTCGACACCGACCGCGAGCTGGCCTACGTCGAGACGCTCGGCATCCGTAACCCCGTCCGCTCCCGCGGCACCGGCCGCATCGCCGCCGTCCTGGTCAACGACGGCCAACCCGTCGAGTACGGCCAACCCCTCTTCACGGTAGAACGGTGACAGAAAGCAGCATGATGTTGCGCGCGCCCTCGGGGCACGTTGAACGTACGGACGTGGTGAGCGCGCGCGGTCCATGGGGGCCCCGCGCGCGAAGCGCGTGGGGGGCGCGGAGCCGGGGGCGGAGCGCCGTTTAACTATGTTCAAGAAAGTTCTCATCGCCAATCGTGGCGAGATCGCGCTTCGCATCAACCGCGCTTGCCATGAGTTGGGCGTGGCGACGGTCGCGATCTTCTCCGAAGCCGATCGCAACTCGCTGCACGTGCGCTATGCCGACGAGGCGTTCTGCGTCGGGCCCGGCCCCGTCGTGCGCTCGTATCTCAACGTTCCCAACATCATCAGTGCGGCCTTGATCAGCGGCTGCGACGCAATCCATCCCGGCTACGGTTTCCTGGCCGAGAACGCGCGCTTCGCCGAGATCGCGGCCGACCACGGCCTGACGTTCATCGGGCCCAAGCCCGGCGTCATCGCGGCGATGGGCGACAAGGCGACGGCGCGCCGCATCATGCGCGAGGCCGGCGTTCCGACGACGCCCGGCAGCGACATCGTCGCGTCGGTCGACGAGGCCCGCGGGATCGCCGACGGAATCGGCTACCCGATCCTGCTCAAGGCCACCGCCGGCGGCGGGGGCAAGGGAATGCGCGAGGTCCACCGGCCGGAGGACCTCGCGACCGCCTTCGCGACCGCGCAAGCCGAGGCGGAGGCGTCGTTCAAAGACGGGCGCATGTACGTCGAGAAGCTGATCGTCAATCCGCGCCACATCGAGGTGCAGGTGCTGGCCGACGAGCACGGCGGCGTCGTCCACCTCGGCGAGCGCGACTGTTCGGTGCAGAAGCCCTCGCACCAGAAGCTGATCGAAGAGGCGCCCGCGCCGGACTTCGATCCGGCGCTGCGCGACCGGCTGCACGACATCGCGACGACCGCGACGCGCGCGGTCGGGTACTCGAACGCGGGAACGCTCGAGTTCCTGGTCAGCGGCGAGCAGATCTACTTCATGGAGATGAACACGCGCATCCAGGTCGAGCACCCGGTGACCGAGCTGGTCTACGGCGTCGACTTGGTCAAGGAGCAGGTGCGCATCGCGGCCGGCGAGCCGCTGGGTTTCTCGCAGGACGACATGCACCCGCACGGTCACGCGATCGAAGTGCGCGTCAACGCTGAGGATCCCGACCATAACTTCGCGCCGGCCGCCGGCACGCTGACGACGGTCGTGTTCCCCGGCGGCCCCGGCATTCGCGTCGACACGCACGTCTACGGCGGCGCGCTGGTCCCGCCGTTCTACGACTCGATGCTGGCCAAGATCGTCGCGGTCGGGCGCACGCGCGAGTCGGCGATCCTGCGGATGGAACGCGCGCTGGGCGAAACGCGTATCGAAGGGGTGAAGACCACCGTCGAGTTCTGCCGCGAGGTGCTGGCCGATCCGGAGTTCCGCGCCGGCGGCATCGGCGTGGGTTGGCTGCCGGCCTACCTCACGCGGAGGGCGCAACCGGTCTGATCATGGCCGCCACCTTCTCCCGCCGGCATGCCCGCGAGCTGGCCTTGCAGGCTCTGTACGGCACCGAGATCGGGAAGCGCCAGCCCGACGAGATGCTGACCGAGACGCTGGCGCGCACCGATTCCTCGGAGATCCGCGCCTTCGTGCGCGACTTGGTGCTCGGAACGCTCGAGCACGCGCACGAGTCGGACGCGCTGGTCGCGCCGCTGCTCGAAGGGTGGACCCTCGACCGGCTGCCGACCATCGATCGCATCGTGCTGCGCACGGCCGCCTTCGAGCTGACGCACCGCAAGGAGACCGAGCCGGCCGTCGTCCTCAACGAGGCCGTCGAGCTGGCCAAGAAGTTCTCGACCGAGGACTCCGGCCGCTACGTCAACGGCGTGCTGGCGCGGCTGCTCGAACGGACGTCGGCGACCCCGTGAGCCGAGCCGTCGCGCGACCGCGTGCCCCGGCGCGCCGCCGCAAGCGCGGCGGCCCCGTCAACGCGATGGGGATCCTCAAGACGCTGGGGATCATCGCGCTCTTCGTCGTGCTGCTGTTCGCCGGCATCGTGGCCGGGATCGTCGCCTCGTACTCGCGCAACCTGCCCGACATCAACCGGATGGCGGACTATCAGCCCTCGCGCTCGACCCGCGTCTACGCGCGCAACGGCCTGCTGTTGGCCAACCTGTACCGCGAGAACCGCATCTACGTCACGATCGACCGGGTACCGATCCGCGTGCGCGATGCGTTCATCGCGACCGAGGACGCGCATTTCTACCAGCACCACGGCGTCGATTTCGGCGGGATCATGCGCGCCGCCATCGCCGACTGGCGCCATCAGCAGTTCCAAGGCGCCTCGACGATCACGCAGCAGCTGGCGCGCGGATTGTTCCTGAGCAACGAGGTCTCGTTCTCGCGCAAGATCCAGGAAGCGCTGCTGGCGATCGAGATCGAGCGCTACTACACCAAGGACGAGATCCTCGAGCGCTACCTCAACCTGATCTACTTCGGCTCTGGCGCGTACGGCGTCGATGCCGCGGCGCACACGTATTTCGGCACCGACGTCGGGCGGCTCACGCTGGCGCAAGCGGCGATCTTGGCCGGTCTGCCCGCGGCGCCGTCGGACTACTCGCCGTACGTCGACATGACGCGCGCCAAGGAACGCCAGCGCCACGTGCTCGACCGCATGGTCGACGCCGGCTTCATCACCCAGGCGCAGGCCGACGTGGCGTATCGCGCGCCGCTGGGGCTGATCGGCGAACGCCCGCAGGGCTTGCAGTCGTACCGCTATCCGTACTTCACGACCTACGTCACGCATCTGCTCGAAGGACAGTTCGGCACCCAGGCGACGTTCGAGAGCGGGCTGCAGGTCTACACGACGCTCGATCCGGCCATGCAGCAGGCGGCGGAGGCGGCGGTGTCGTGGGGCATTCGGCAAGCCGCCGCGGAGGGGATCAACGCGCACCAAGGTGCGCTGGTCGCGCTCAAACCGTCGACCGGCGAGATCTTGGCGATGGTCGGCGGGGCGACGCCGTTCTCGGTGACCAATCAGTTCAACCGCGCCTGGCAGGCGCGCCGGCAGCCCGGCTCGTCGTTCAAGATCTACGAGTACACCGCCGAGATCGACGCCGGCCATCCGCCGACGACGATCGTCGACGACTCGCCGATCAGCTTCCCGATGGGGAACGGCACGCGCTGGGCGCCGATGGACGACGACGATCGCTTCGACGGGCCGATGACGCTGCGCACGGCGCTGGCGCAGTCGCGCAACGTCGTCGCGGTCAAGATCGCACAGGACCTGGGGATCGATCGCGTCATCGAGTACGCCAAGCGGATGGGCGTCACCGCGCCGCTCGAGCCGAACCTCTCGCTGGCGCTGGGTTCGTCGGGCGTCTCCCCGCTCGATCAGGCGACCGGCTACGCGACGCTGGCGAACCAAGGCGTGCACATCACGCCCTCGCCGATCCGCATCGTGCGCGACGCGCTCGGCACGCCGGTTCTCGACAACACCTACCCCGAGCAGACCGAGGTCGTCAGCGCCGGCGTCGCCTACGTGATGACCTCGATGCTGGAGTCGGTCATCACCTCGGGGACCGGCTATCCGAACGCCGACATCGGCCGCCCCGCCGCCGGCAAGACCGGCACCACCTCGAGCTTCCGCGACGCGTGGTTCGTCGGGTACACGCCCGACTTGGTCGCGGCGGTGTGGATCGGCAACGACAACTACGCGCGCATGAACGAGTCGTACGGCGGCAACGTGCCGGCACGCATCTGGGCGCGCTTCATGAAAGCCGCGCTGGCGCACACGCCCAAGCACGACTTCACCTTCCCCGGCGGCGAGGTCAAGAAAGTTCGCATGTGCGGCACCGGCAAGGTCGAGGTGTTCCTGACCGGGACCGAGCCGCCCGACATGTGCACGCTCCCGCTCGAGCCGAGCAAAGCGTCGGCGGTGCCGAGTGCGGCACGGCCGGCGGCGATTCCGACCGTCGCGCCGGTGCGTGCCGCGCCGGTACCGCCCGCCGCGGTCGCCCCGGCCGCGCCGACGACCGATACCGTCACCGACGGTCAGAACTCGGTGCCGATCGGCCCCGCCGACGCGACGCCGCCGCCGTGATCTCGCCGCGCGACTGGTCGACCGTGCGGGTCGTCGGCGTGGCGCGCTTGGCGAACTACCTCAAGCGCAAGCTCGAAGCGGACGCGAATCTCGCGCAGCTCGGCGTGCGCGGCGAGATCACCAACCTGCGCGTGCAGACCACCGGCGGCTGGAACTTCGACGTCAAGGACCGCGACGCGGTGCTGGCGTGCTTCGCCTTCGCCGGCGACGCCGCCACCTTTCCCGAAGCGCGCAACGGCGACGCGGTCGTCGTCTACGGCCGCATCTCGAGCTACGAGCGCGCCAGCAAGTATCAGCTGGTCGCGCGCCACCTCGAGCACGAGGGCGTCGGCGCGCTGCACGCGCGGGTCGAAGAGCTGCGCAAGAAGCTCGAGGCCGAGGGGCTGTTCCGGGCCGAGCGCAAGCGCCCGCTGCCGCGCTACCCGTTCCGCGTCGTGCTGGTCGGCTCGCGCACCGGCGACGGCACGCGCGACTTCCTCACCCAGGCCCGCGCGCGCGCGCCGCAGGTGACGGTCGAGCTGGCCGAGACCGCGGTGCAGGGTGACGTCGCGACCCAGATCGTCGCCGCGCTGCGCGCCGCCGCCGCGCGCAAACCGGATCTGATCGTGCTCGCGCGCGGCGGCGGCTCGTTCGAAGACCTGTTCGTGTTCAACGACGAGCGGGTGGTGCGCGCGATCGTCGCCTCGCCGATTCCGGTCGTGACCGCGATCGGCCACGAGTCGAACACCTCGCTGGCCGACTACGCGGCCGATCACCAGGCCCCGACGCCCTCGACCGCGGCTCAGACGGTGCTGCCGCGGCGCGACGATCTGCTGCGCGAGCTGCGCCGTGACCGCGAACGATTGACCGCCGCGCTGCGAACGAAGATCGTGCGCGCGCGCACGACGCTCGAGCGGATCGAGCACCGCACGCCGCTGGCCGATCCGGCGCTGCTGCTGGCCGGCCGCCGGCAACGACTCGACGCCGCCGCGGCCGCGTTGCGCAGCGGGTTGCGAACCGGGCTGCACGCGCGTCGCGCGCGCCTGGTCGCCGTGGAACGTGCGTTCCTGCGCCGCTCGCCCGACGCGCTGCTTGCGGCGCGGCGCGCGCGGCTGGGCGAGCTGCGGGCGCGGCTGGCCCGCGACTTCGTCGCCGCCCGCCGAGCCCGGCGCGACGCCCACGCGCTGCGCCTGGACGACGCGTTTCGGCGGATCGTGGAGCGGGCCGGCCGGCGGGTCGCGGTGGCGGCCGCGCAGCTGGGCGGAGCCGACCCGCGCGCGTTGCTGCGCCGGGGTTACGCCATCGTCGCGCGCGCCGACGGCCACGTCTTGCTCGACCCGGCCGACGCGCCGAGCGGGACGCGCCTGCGCGTCCAGCTCGCTCGCGGAGAGCTGGCCGCCCGCGTCGAATCGGAGATCACGGATGCCGGAGAACAAATCGGCCTCTTTTGAGGCCTCCCTCGCTCGTCTCGGCGAGATCGTGACCGACCTCGAACGCGAAGGCGTCGAGCTCGAACGCGCGGTCGCGCTGTTCGACGAAGGCCGCGCCTTGGTGGCGCAGTGCGAGAAGATGCTCGTGGCCGCCGAAGAGCGCCTGCGCCAAACCGCGGTCCCCGACACCGCCCCGGCCGCCGAAGAACCGCTCGAAGAAGAAGAGATTCCGTTCTAGCGTTCTAGCGTTCTAGTGTTGTCTCACAGTAAGTGCCGAATTTCGGCCACTTAGTGTGAAATGCGGTACTTCTCGTGAAATGGGTGCCGCAGCAGTCGAAAGCCCGCAGAAAACGCCGCGCAAACGCGCGGCGTTTTCTGCATCCCGAACGTAAGAACGGCGCCCAACGCATTTTCTTAGCGCGTTTCGCGTTTCACGATAACTCGCCGCCATTTCACAAGAAGTCGTCGACCATTTCACAGTAACCCGTCGACGAGCGCACCGAGCGTTGATAGAGCGTCAAAAAAGAAGCCTCGGATTGCCTCCGAGGCTTTCTCTTTTTGCTGCGGTCGGAGTGCCGCGCCAGACCGCAACCTTGATCAGAGGCTCGAGCGGCGAGGGGAGGAGGCTTGAAGACGATGGCATCCTGCAGGGAGGCTGCCCGCGCGGCAGCGGACTCAACGTCCGGGTCCTCACCCTCTCGACGCGTTCCCCGCGAAAATGGAACTAGAGGAACCTGTTGCGGGCCTACGTCCAGACCTCGCCGGACATCGCTGTATCGGTCCGACGCGCTTTCGAGAAGATCGGGGCCGAGCGGCCCCGGGGGAAGGCGCATTTGATACGGCGCGGACTTTGGCTGTATGATCGAGCCATCCGCTCACGTCAGACGTACAGTGAGCATTCCCGAGCGGAGAAGAATGCCGACGCCAATGAACTCGACAAAGCGAATCAAAAGTAGTCACGCAATGGATATTCTGCGTGCCTTTATTGTCGCGCAATCACTACTGGTAATGTCGGTACCGGCTGGCGCTGCATCGGTACCGGCTTACGACGACGTACAAAATGCACTTGCCCTCGTTCTCTCCAGCCAGGGCTCAGGAACGGCTTTCTGTATCAAGTCAAACGATCACGAATCCGTACTCATAACCAATCGTCACGTCGTGGGAACCGATACAAATGTCCAATTGATTATCCAAGGGACAACGAACAGGAACCTATACGCACGCGTGGCCCGCGTCGGGACCGGTTCCCTCGACGCAGCAGTGCTCGTAGTTGATTTTCCGAACATCCCACATCTAAACCTATCGAATACTCCGCCGGACCCCGGTACCGCCATCGGCGTCGCGGGCTACCCAAGGACACAACTAAAATTCGCGCTAATGAGGCTTGGCCTATCGCCATCCGTTCATGCTGGCGTGGTGAGCGCTTTGGTCGCAGGCGGCTATTACCTCGAGTTTGATGCGCAAGTCGAGCCCGGCAATAGTGGTGGCCCTCTCTTCGATGCAGACACCGGCCTCGTTTATGGCTTGGTCACGTACAAGGTCGGGGATCGCGAAGCGAATCTGGCGATTGATGCGCCAGATCTAGCGGCGTTTCTGCAAAACGCAGGAGCATCCGAGGCCTACGTCCCTACCTCTCCGGCACCGCGCGAAACACAGACCGCTCTGGAGCCAGCACCGACGCCGGCCAGCAACGCCTCTCATGATACTTACGTGCCCTACGTTGACGGCTGGCATGCAGCGTTCTCTTGCAGCGACGGCTCCCGTCAGACGATCACAATGCGCTCCTTCCCGTTTTGGGGCTGGCCATCTGCCATGCAAGTTCATTACGCAAGAACAGAGACAAACGGAAGGTCAGCAGATTCCGAAAGCCTCGAGGCGGATGACGGTGCTGGCAATGCTATACTGCTCGGCGTTTTTGTGGCGAAAAAACTCGTACCAACAACACCCGTCGTGGTTGTACCCATTGATCCCTCCGCGACTTTCACCAGCACGTCGCCGTTTGGTACGATTAGGATCTATGCCGGAGAGGAAGACTTCGACGCCGGGAACGGTCAATACCCCAAAGCCCACACCTTTCGCGATACCAAGGCGGATGGCACGCCGATAGATGACCTTGTTTTTGCTCGAAATGTAGGCCTTGTCGCGATGTTCTTCCCGTCCAGCGAAGCACAGCACCATGTCGCTTGTCTGCGCATTCAGCAATGACAAGCCAACAACGCGGATGAATCGAGGAGCCGAGAGGTATGGCTGACATACTATGCCTTGACACAGAGCCAGAAACGATCGCGGCACTCAAGGACGCGGGGCATACGGTCTTTCCGGCGTTGTTTGGCTATCGCAACGGGGTTCGATCCCTCCAGCGCGCGCCGCAGGATTTCGATCTAATCGTCTGCGATCTTCGAAAGCCAGCGTGCTTCGATAGCACGCGATGGGGGATGACGGGCAACAGCAACTTCAACTGCACCATCATTCCGGGCGATCAGTTGAATTGGGACTCTCGACTAGCCGCAATCAACGGCGCACCACCAACGCGAGAGGTCGTTCATCGTCTCATCTACGAAACTCAAATCGAGCGAATGAGCGCACCGAGCGCATTCGGGCCGAACGATATACGGCAAGCCATCGCCCTCGCGGGCATTCCCGCCATCATCTTCCTGAATCCGGAATGGGTATTGCGAACGGGAGGCCACGTATTCCCCGCGTTTGTAGGACTCGGATGGGCGACAGGGATGACGGAAGCACGCAAGTTCTCGGTGCTCAATCCGCTCGCAGCTCTGATCTCGTCATGGGATCCTCCACTCGCTATCACCAATCCGATACGCTGCATGCTAAGGAGCGGCCCGGAGATTCCCCTGCGAGCGCGGCAGGGCGATTACTTAGAAGCGCAGTCCATTGTCGTTGACCGCGTCGATTCGGCGCTGGGACAACTCGTCCGTTGCGGCAAAGGCCTCGTGTGGATGATCCCGGCGACGGACGACAACGCCGCGGCGGCGTGTCACTTCGCCGACGACCTCGAGGCCATATCCCGAGGTCCGGCGAGCGCCACACCAGATCGCCCGGCAGAGGATACAACGTCAGCAGGGCAAAGATGGGACCTGTTCATTAACCATGCTTCGGAGGACAAGCAGTTCACCGATCAACTCTACGATGCGCTCAAAGCGGAAGGCGTAGAGGTCTGGTATGACAAGTCCGTCGTCAAGATGGGCGACAGCCTGCGCCAAAAAATCGAGGAAGGGCTCGCGCGGTCACGGTTTGGCGTTGTTGTTCTCAGTCCGAGCTTCCTCAACAAACGGTGGGCTCAGGCTGAACTCAGCGCTCTGTTCGGAATGCAGATGGCAGACGGACGTCCCCGCATACTGCCGATCTGGCACAACATTGACCGAGACGAGGTCGCCCGGTCTTTTCCGCTGCTTCTGGACTTCATGGCATCGCCGTCAGAGCTGGGGCTGGACCAGAACGTGAAAGATATTTTAGCGGCGATAGACTGGCCCTACGGCCGCGTAGCGGTGGTATAGAACAGCATGCAGCACGAGTTAGTCAGGTTCAAGAAAGAAGTCGACTGCGCCAAGTGCGGTATGCGGCTCGCGGAGCGCGGCACGATTCTGCCCGTCCTAGACGGCGACGATCAACCCATCGTGGCTCAGAGCAGCGGCGGATACTCGATGGACGAACTGCAAGAGCGGTACCGCATGGCGTGCGACTGCGGAGAGACGACTCTGTTTCGAACGACAGACGACGCCGTCCCGATCTTCGGTGAACCGAGTGGTCCACCGACGATTAAAGTGCACCGGGTGAGGTGACCCGTCGGAGACGAAGCATTCGGGATGGCTGCTAGGGATGGCCGGTCAAGATGTTGGCGACGATCGAAGCGAGGATCGAGAGGGCGAACGAGAGCACGAGGCGGACGGCGTCCTTGGGCTTGTTATTCATGGTGCTTCTATCATTAACGCTCCGCTCTCCTCAGAGCGCGGTGATTTTCTGAGTCCACGGAGACTTTTGAGGAGATTTCATGGCGGCACCTAGACGGCGCGCGATGGCCGCCGAAGAAGCGGCGGCCTTTCGGGCCTTCCTTCGCGAAGGACTGAGCCAATATCAGACGACGCCGGCGAGGGTCGGTCGGCGGTTCAGGAAGACCCCGACAGCACAGGATCTGCACGCGGTCCGGATCGGCATTCAAAGCGATCACAATCCATTGCGCAATGCGGGCTATCGCACGGCCGCGCAAATCGGGAAGTTGGTTGAGAATTCTCTCGGCCGAGCTGTGCCGGTGGCGACTGCACGCCTTGCCCTTCATGCACTCGAAACTTCCGCAGTCGCGGCGAGCTGGCGTAGAGTCCACGGCTGGGACGCGGACAGGTGGTACGCACGGCTGATCGAGCATCGAAAGGCGACGACTTGGGCCGACTATCCCGAATGGCCCAAAGAGCAAGAAGACCCGCTACTGCGAGCCACTGCGGCTATCCATCCGAACTCCGTCGACATCATCGCGCAAGCCGTCGTTCGCGATCTCTACAACCGCAAGATTCTCAGAGGGCCCCAGAGGCGGGAAGCGGAGCGAATCATTGCTGCCGGTCTCCGAGAGCGACAGTGGCCATGGCTCAAGGGCTTCACCGACTGGCTGCGCATGGGAGGCTCGATGTTCGCGGTCGACGTCGTGGAAGAAAACCATAAGAGCGTTCCCGAGGGCGCGGACTTCCGTCAGGCGACGATTCGGCTGCGGCGGAGGGACGGAGAGCCTGTCGGCCGTCCCGCAACGCACCACGAATTCGTCGAGGGGCTTCTCGGCGATCAGATTCTTCGAAGCGAATCTCAACGAAGAGCAGCCACTCGCCCTCGAACGGGGTCTAAGAGGTAAAGGCCGGCCTATGACGGCGGCTCACCATGCCCGAGGCATTTCTATGGACGACGAAGTCACGTTCGAGTATCTCATCGCGCCCGTCCCGACCCTAGTCCGTAAAGACGGTAAGGGGTTCACGAGTCAGACGACCCGCGTCCGATTTAGGCTGAATCCCGAAGCCAGGGCTTGGGCTCAGGCCTGTCTTGGGACCGGAAAGAAGATCCCGAGGCCGGACAGTAGCGAGATCGAGCGAATCGCGTACTGGCCTCTGGACCACGAGACAGCCATCCTCGAAATCGAACACCGGGCCCTCGACGACGAGTGTCGGCAACTCAGCTATCTGCACCGGTCTGCAGTTGGGGCGGAGGTCTTCGTTTCCCGGGAGTTCCAGGAACAGCCGGAATTCGTGAACAGTAGCGATTTTGACCGCACCGAACCACCGACCTGGCTCGACTTGTCGGGCTGCTAGAGAGCGAGGCAAAAATACAGTATGAAGCCCCACATTGTGAAATGCAGGCGCCCCTGGTCTCAAATTGTGAAATTGACCCCTGACTGTGAGTCAACCCCGTTCTAGCCGTTAGCCGAGCATTTCGGCTTTCACGGAATCGCAACGCGCGATGGCGACGGTGTTGGAGCGGCTGCATGCGCGGCTCGGGACGTTGAGGAAGCGGTCTTCGATCGCACTTCTGCGGACGCTCGTGCCCGCCCTCGGTGAACTCCTCGGCCCAAGGCGCGGCCGGTCCTGGAATGTCACGCATCAAAGAGGTTAGAGGTCGTGGGGTGAGGGCAGCATTAGAGTAGTGCACATTGAAGCCGTGCAGGGTCGCCGTTTGCGCAGGAGGCAGCGCCGCTATGGTGCCTCTTCCACGCCCATCATCGTTCGCATCAAGAGTGGTTGGAGCCGCAATGTCCGAAATCCAAAGCTTTGAAGGCCTAGAAGAGCGCGTTCGCACGACGATTGCGCTAGGTGAAGGACACTTTACCGAATTCAAGAGCGCGCTTCATGGGCCGCCAGAACAAAAGAAGAAGCGCCCGATTAGCGCAATCAGCCATGACATAGCTGAAGCACTAGTCGCGTTTGGGAACAGCGATGGTGGGTCGATTATTATCGGAGTCGAAGATAATCGCGACATAACGGGCCTGCCCGGATTTGCCGAGGACGAAATAGCCGTTCTTCGTCGGGCACCGGTCGAGGGAGTGCTCGCATCTTCGCCGCTTCAAAATGTCCGGGCGGACATGATTAGGATTGACGGCAAGAACGTTTTGTATTTTTCGATCCTTAAGGGGACAGACTTTATTTATCAAACGGCTGATGGCCGAGCTATGAAGAGACGAGAACTTGCGACAATTCCCATTGCCGCAAGCGCGCTTCGCTTTGAGCAACTCGAAATCGCCTCGCGTGAATTTGACCGCGCCTTCGTCGACGGCGCAACAATCCACGATCTCCAAGAGTCGCTCGTCGAGGAGGCTGGATCGAAGCTTCAGGCCGGGATGACTCCTTGGCGGTTCTTGCAGCATTATGGCCTTGCCGAATACTCAAACACTGGGCTACGCCTGCGTCGTGCTGCGCTATTGTTATTCGCAAAGGACATCAATCGCTGGCATCCGCGCTCGCAAATCCGAATTGTTCGCGTTGGTGGAACCGAGCTGCGGTTAGGGGCCGAATACAATGCGATGCCGGATAAGGTCGTTTCGGGTAACATTATAGAGCTCATTCGAGCTTCCTGGGACTCCCTACGCGAATACCTCGTTGTTATGCGGTTGACCCCAGAGGGTACGTTTCAGCCTTCGGCTATCTATCCAGACGCCGCCTGTCAGGAAGCTCTCATCAATGCGGTGGCCCACCGCGATTATGCTCAAGAGGGGCGTGGAATTGAGATCTTTATCTTCCACGACCGGATCGAGATCAAGAGCCCGGGAGCGCTTCTTTCGACGGTGCAGTTAGATGTTCTTCGGTCTGCAAAGGGCATTCACGAAAGTCGAAACACCTTTGTAGCCAAGACGCTCAAACTTCTTGGCTACATGCAGGAGTTGGGAGAGGGCGTGCGCCGCATATTTTCGCTAATGAGCAATAATGAGTTGGCACCGCCAATACTTGAAACAACCGAAACGACGTTCTCAGTAACCTTAAACAACAAGCCCGTGTATTCGGACGACGAACTCCTGTGGCTAGATCGCTACAAGTCCTATGAGCTTTCTCGCGAGGAAAAAGCGGTGTTGCTGCTGGCTCGCGGCGGCCGACTGCTTACCACTAACGAGATCATGCGTGCAGTCGGCTTCACGGATACGTCAGATTTCACTAGTCTTATGAGCCGCTTGGGAAAGCTTGGACTGATTAGATCGGCTCTGAAACAAGCGGCAAGTCGAATTTATAAAGCTGAAAAGGAATATAAATCGCAGGGACGTGCCTCGCTTCGCCATGATGGACAATCTGACTGGAGGATCCGTCGGTCAGCCACGGCCAAGTCCAACGGGGCCAGTGGATACAGTACACCCTGCTAAGCGTAGGCGGCACTAGCGGCGTCCCTCTTGACGTTATCTCGCAATACACGCAGTCGAAAAAGTCTCACGATGCAGGCGTCGACGTGGGCAGTCCCGTGCGCGACCGCGTCAGCCCGTAAGCGGCTCGATTTGGGTACTTACTGTGAAATGCGCAACACCAGACCGGACTTAATGTGAAATTGCCCCTTTGCAGTGAGACAACCCCGTTCTAGCGTCGTCTCGTCGGAAAACAAGAAACCCGGACAGCGCCTCGGCTGCCACGGTGAGCTACGGCGTTAGCAACACCGCCAGTGGATTGCCGACGCCGGTGGAGACGATTGTCGGCGCTCCCGTATACGGCGGCGCGTACTCCGTCACCGTGCTGTTGCCGTAGTTCGCCACGAAGAGATCGTCGGCGCCATCCAATATCAAGGCCGCGGGCGTGTTCACGCCGGTGGAGATCGTCGTCGGGCTCCCCGTATACGGCGGCGCGTACTCCGTCACCGTGTTGCGGCCGTAGTTGGCGACGAAGAGATCGCCGGTGCCGTCCAACGTCACGGCATAGGGCGTGTTCACGCCGTTGGAGATCGTCGTCGGGCTCCCCGAATACGGAGGCGCGTACTCCGTTACCGTGTTGTTGCCGTTGTTTGCGACGAAGAGATCGCCGGCAGTGTCCAACGCCAGGGCGAACGGACCATTCACGCCGTTGGAGATCGTCGTCGGCGTCCCCGTATACGGGGGCGCGTACTCCGCCACCGAGCCGTTACCGGGGCCCAAGTCCGCGACGAAGAGATCGCCGCTGCCGTCGAACGTCACGGCAAAGGGTTCCACGCTGGCGGAGATCGTCGTTGGCGTCCCCGTGTACGGCGGCGTGTACTCCGTCACCGTGTTGTTGCTTCCGTTCGCGACGAAGAGATCGCCGGCCGCGTTCGACGCCAAGGACTGCGGACCGACCACGCCGCTGGAGATCGTCGTCGGCGTCCCGGTATACGGCGATGCGTACTCCGTCACCCTGGAGTTGCCTACGTCTGCGATGAAGAGATCGCCGGCGCCGTTCAACGCCAAGGCGTCGGGAAGGTCCACGCCGCTGGAAGTCGTCGTCGGGGTCCCGGTATACGGCGGCGCGTACTCCGTCACGGTGCTGACGCCTTGGTTCGCAACGAAAAGGGTCTGCACGTCGTTCTCCACGCTGAACGTCGCGCTGCAGACCGCCCCGGAGAGCGAGCAGGTACTGTCCCCGTAAGCGGCCGTCAGCGAGAACACCTCGCTCGACCCGTTCGTCCCGGGTGGCGTCAGCGTCACCGTGTTCGGGCTCGTCGTCGTCGGGTTCGCGATGGTGAACCCGCTCCCGCTCAGCGACGCAACGGTGAACGTTGGCGAGCCGGGACCCACGATCACGTTCCCGTCCGCATCGAGTGCTTCCACGAGTAACGGCCGCGCCGTGATCCCGTAGAGCCTGAAGCCCGCGCTCTGCGTCCCGTGCACCGCGAGCGCGCCGCTGCCCACGTGCAGCGCCGCAGGGATGCCCGAGAGAACGAGCGCGACCGTGTTCGTCTGCCCCTGGGCGATCGTGAAGTCGACGAGCTGCCCCGCGGAGAGCTCGTTCCCGGTCGCGTTCGCTCCGTCGTAGGTCGAGATCGACGCGCTGTACGAGCCCGGATCCAGCGGGAGCGTCAGCGTGCACAGCGTCGAGGCCAGCGTCGAGCTGCAGCCGGTCGAGGTCGTCGTCAGCCCGACGGTTTCGCTCACCACGCTCGTCCCACCGGGGTCCGTCACGACGTTCACGGTCGCGCTCACCGTCGCCGGCGATAGGTAGCGCGGCATTCGTCGCGCGCTCGCCGTTCCGGTCGCCTTCGGGATCGCTATCGTGAAGCGCACTGCGCCGCGCGCGTGCCCCGCCGGCTGCGCCTCCCCGGAAGGCACCGCGCCGCCGCGGCCGCCGCAGCCTGCCAGGAGCACCGCGACGACCACCGCGCGTGAGGACGAGGACGCGAACCGCATGGGCGCTGCTCCCCTCGAGAGTAGGCGTCCTCTCGCCGTTCGTTACGTCCCCCTTGACGACCTCGACGGACCCGCGCTGATCGCAACGCGCAGCACGCCCAGTGGGGTCATCCTCAACACCTACCGGCCTGCCGGCCCTCTTCCAACGACGTGAGGGACCGAAGAGAGAGATGGGAGTCGTCGATGAGCGTACACGTCGGGCAGAAGAGCTACGAGATGCCTCCGCACGAGGGGTTCACCCTCACGTACTTTCTCACCGTCGCCGACGTCGAACGATCGGCCCGCTACTACGAAAAGGTCTTCGGCGGCCGCATTCTGAGCCTGGGCGACAGCAAGGGCGCCTCCGGGCACATTCAGATCGCGAACGCCTGGCTCATCGTCAACGTCGGGGGCGGGCCCACGCCGGACAAGCCGACGGTAACGCTCAGCGTCCCGGCCGCTCCGGACGAGGTCAGCAGCTTCATGAATATCCGCGTCGCGGACATTCACGCGTGCTACGAGCTCTGGAAGAGCCGCGGGGCCGAGTTCATCACCGAGCCGATTCCCAAGTACGGCGAGATTCGCTGCTACATCCGCGATCCCGACGGTTACATCATCGAGGTCGGGCAGAGCACGGACGCGAGCGCTTCTTAAGCTCGTCTTCCTGTGGGCCGGGCGAACGGGCTTGCTAGAATCGGGCGGCCATGACTACCGACGATAGCGACGTTCGCCTCGCGCTCAGTCGCCGTGCGCTGCTCGCCGCCGCCGGGGTGACCCTCGCCGCGACGGCACTCGTCGGCCCTGCGCCCCTGGTCGGCGGTGCGTAACGCCGCGCACGCGTACGGCTTCGCTGCCTTCCGGCTCGCCCCGGGCTCGCGGCCGGGTGGGCCGACGACCCTCACCGTCACCTACTACGACGTCGTCGGTACGGCGGGCCGGCTGGCACCGTTCGAGAGCTTCACGCTGCGGCGCCCTCGGCGCGATTAGTACCGAAGCCTGCCGCGCTTCGCATTTCCCCCCAATTTCGGCGGATATGGACGAGGGCGGACAAACAGGGCAGGCGTGCGTCGGGTCACATGGAGAAGGCAGGTTCCCGGCGGCACGACCGTCGAGGCTGTATCCTGCCTTCAGGAAGTCTTGACGATTTGCTAGTCAGATAGGTCCGGCGAACGCGGGAATCGCGGCGCGGTGCTTCAGCATCGCGCTTACCTTCTGCTCTCGCAAACTTCTCAGTCGCAAGGAGCCAGTCAACGTCATGCGGAGATTCTTTGCCCTGGCCACGATCCTCGCGCTGAGCGCGTGCGGAGGCGGTGGCGGCGGCACCAGCGTGCCGAGCAATCCCGGCGGGACCGCGCCGACGCCGACTCCTGTGCCGACGACGGGGACGCAGTCGACCTACTCGCGGCCGACGTTCACCATCACGATCCCGTCCACGCCGAGCGCGAACGCGAAGAAGAATCCAGCCTTCGTTTCGTCGGGAGCGCTGTCGGTCTCGATCGCGCTCACCAGCGACTCCGCCGGAATCGGGGTTGGCTTGCTCGCCCCCAACCCGGCCGTCACCAACGTCAACGGCTCGACCGGCATCAATTGCAACACGGGCTGCACCGTCAGTGGACCGCCCTCGCCGCCCGGCACCGACGGCTACACGATCACGCTCTACACCCTGGCGAACGCCGGCGGCACCGCGCTCGACACGGGCTCGCAGAGCTACGCGATCGCCGAAGGCTCGAGCAACGCCGAGTCGATGATCCTCGAGGGTATTCCGGCCACGTTGTCGTTCACCGTGCTGCCGACGACCTGGAGCGCAGGGACGGCGAACGGCGGCGGCGCCGGTCTGACGGTTTCCGTTACCGCGGCCGACGCGCTCGGCAACACGATCACCGGCACCTATGTGAACGCCGTCACGCTGACCGATCCCGATACCAACGGCGACGGGACGCGTGTGGTCGCGGCGAGCTGCCCCGGTACCTACCCGACCGGTAACACGGCGATCAGCGCGACGACCGCGACCTTCACCGGAAGCTCGTCGACGGCAGTGTTCTGTTACGGCGGTTTGGCCGAGAACCCGGTCACCCTAACCGCGACGGCGAGCGGTGCAACGAGCGGGACGCGCAGCTTCTCGCCGATCCTGAACCTGCCGGTGTCGGGCACGACGACCGGAGCGTTCGTCGGAACGGATGCGCAGCTCGAGGCGACGAGCGGAACCGGTTCGACGGGCACGATCGCCTGGACCGAGAGCGGCTGGACGAACGCGCCGTACAACCAGACGCTCGCGGTCGACAGCGCGGCCGTGACGTGCAGCCCCGGCGGTCCGCTCAGCACCTTCGCCACCGTCTCGCCGGCCTTCTCGAGCAACACGACGGTCTTCACGGTAACCTCGGCCAGCCCGTACACGCCGGGCAAGTGCACCGTGCCGGTCTACGACGGCGTGACCGGGACGAACGCGTACACGCCGCCGACGTTCTCGGCCTCGTACACATCCTCGGGCTTCACCGTCGACGCCCACAACCGCCACTGACGGTTCGCGCGCAATACCGTCGCGATCGGGCGACGGTATTGCGACGGTCGTCACGGTATGGTAGTGCCGAACTCTCCCCGGAATCCCAAGGAGCTCACCCACGATGCGGAAGTACCTGGCGCTGGCAACGGTCCTCGCGCTGACAGCCTGCGGTGGCGGCGGCGGCGGAAATACGCCGGTTCCCGGTGGCGGCGGCGGTGGACAGCCGACGATCGCGCCGTCGACGGCGCCGTCGTCGACGCCAACCGCGGCGCCCTCGTCGAAGTACGCGACGCCGACCTTCTACATCACGATTCCCAAACGCGCAGCGGCCAAGAAGAACGGGAAGACCCCGCTGGACATCTCGTCCTCGGTAGAGTCGATCAAGATCACGCTGAACACCGTGAACGGGAACCCGCCTGGGAGCATCACGGGCAATCCGGCAGTGGCGAACAAGAATAGCTCGAACTGCGGCAGCGGTTGCACGCTCACCGGTCCGCCTTCGCCGTTCGGCAGTGATTCGTTCACCTTGACGACGTACGACCAGCAGAACGGTGTCGGCAACCAGCTCGACATCGCGACCCAGACCTTCACGATCGTGCAAGGAACGAACAACGCCGAAACGGTGACCCTGCAAGGGATTCCCGTGACGATCACGGTCACCGGGGTCCCGGCACCGGGTGTGGACGCGAGCACGTCGACGGCCGTGGGCGGCCCGAGCAGCGGCGGCATCGCGGTCTCGGAACTCGACGCAGACGGCAACGCGATCACCGGCACCTACATGGAACCGGTGACGTTGGCCGATCCCGATGCGACGCAGTACGGCTCCTACCTCACCACCGGGACCTGTCCGGCAACGAAAACGGGGTATTCGTCGCCCACAGCCGCCGCCACGTCGCTGACGTTCACCTCCGATAGCAGTGCCGGAAACTTCTGCTACGGCGGCATCGGCGAGAATCCCCAGACGCTCACCGGCAGCGCGACCGGAGCGTATACCGTGACCAGCGGTACGGCGAGCTTCCAACCCGTCCTCGCGGTGCCGGTGGAGCTGTCCGGCTCGGCAACGCCGACCGGCGTCGCCACCGACGGCGGCGGCATCGCGCTCTTCGCCACGACCGGGCTCGGAAGCACCGGCAGCATCACGTACACGGAGGCGGGCTGGACCGACGCTCCCTACGGACAGGCGCTCGACGCGTTCGCCAACCTGGCGTGCGCGCCCCCCGGCGGCAGCTTCTCGAACTACGCCACCGTCGCCGGCGCCGCGAACGGCACCAGCGGTACCGTCTTCACGGTCACCGCGGTCGGGTCGCCGACCGCCGGCGCCTGCCCGCTGACGATCAGCGACGCGCTCCTGAGCAACACGACCGACAGCAACGGTCTGGGCGACGGTGTGCCGCTCGTCGAGCTCGACACCTCGTACACGAGCTCGTCGTTCAGCGTGAACGGCAAGACCCGCAAGCACTGAGCCCGGCTCTGCCGCGCTGCGGATGAACGAACGCCGCCCCGGTTTCCGGGGCGACGTTCTTCGTTCCGGGGGCTGCGGCGTGTGCGGATCAGGCCGCGGGCGCTTGCGTCCAGGACGCGGCCGTCGTCGATGCGCGCCAGGTGGCCATCGCGGTGAGCGCGAGGAGCAGCGTCGCGGTGCCGAGCGCGGCGACGGCGCTCACCCGCAGCACCAGCAGCGCGCCGACGAACGCACCCAGGCACATCGAGACGATCCCGGTTATCCGCCGCCAGGGTGAGGGACCATGGCCGCCGGCGAGTGGCGAGTCGGCCACCAGCCCGGTGAACGACATCGTGACGACGGTGGTGGTTAGGTCGGGGACGCCGATGCGGCGCGCGGTGGCGTTCTGCACGCCCATCGCGAGCGCCATGATCACGGTGACCAGGTAGCGCACCGCGTCCAACGCGGGATCGAGCGCGGCGACGCACGTCGCGAGCGCGACCAGCCCGCATTGCACGGACGTCGCCGCGAAGAGAAGCCGCCCGCGATGCGCGCCGTGCCGCACGATCAGTCGTCCGGCGACGACCGCGCCGAGCGCGAAGCACAGCATCGCCAGGATCGAGCCGATCGCGGAGATCCCGGGCGCGCCGGCGGCCGCGAAGCCGAGGAAGACGACGTTGCCGGTCATGTTGGCGACGAAGACGTGACCGAGCCGTAAGAAGCTGACCGCGTCGACGATCCCGCTGACGACGGTGAGCGCAACCAGGAACGCCGGCAGCGGCCCGTGACGCGCGTCGTTGAACATCACGTCCTCCTTCGTGGGCTAGGCGTTTCAGCGGCCCGGCGGCGGTGCCTGCCGCCGGCCGGAACGCGCCCGCGCGAGCAACATCGTGCGCACCGCGACGACCACGCGTTCCGCTGCCGGACGGCGGTAGGCGAACGCCGGATCCGGATCGGCTTCGGGCACGACCATCGTCGCGTTGGCTTCGAAGATCAGCGCGCGGCCCTCGCCGTCGATGCCGAAGTCGATCCCGCCGTAGTCGAGCCCGAGCTCCGAGCGGACGCGCTCGAGCGCCGCCATGACGCGTGGCCCGAGTACGCCCGGCATGTCGGCCAGGAACGCGGCTTCCTGCGCGCGATGGGCGGGCACGTCGGCCATCTCGGCACTGAAGTAGTGCAGGTTCCACTGCCGGCCCAGTGCGAGGTGCAGCGGGTGGAGCACCCCGTCGGCGATCATCACGCGGTACTTGCGCACGAGCCCGTCGGCAGCGCGCGCATCGAGAAACGAGAGCGCCAGCAGCCCGTCTCCCGGTAGCGTATCCAACAGGGTCGGGAGCTCGCCGAGGGCGTCGACCCGCACGAAGTGCCGGCCGCCGTGAAAGCCCGGCGCGCGTAAGAGAAACGGCACCTCCAAACCGTGCGCGCGCAGCGTCGCCGCCACCGTCGGCGCCGCGAGCTGTGCGCGCGTCAACGGCACGATTCTCGGGGTGCGCACGTCCGGGATGCCGCCCAAGCGGCGTGCGACGGCGGTGCGCGTCGTCGCGAGCACGGCCTGCGGCGGGTTGACGATCGGCGCGCTCGTCGCGCGCAACAACAGCCCGGCGGCGTCGAGCTGGCGCGCGCAGACGTCCGCTTCACCGATCACGTTGAAGACGACGTCGTGCGGCGGCAACGCGACGGCCGGATCGTAGTGTTCGACCACCACAACCGAGGTCGCGAAGAGCCGGTCGTCGAGCAAGCGCGTCGTGACGATGTTCCCGTCGGCGGCTGTGCCCAGCAGCAACAGCCGCGTCGGCGCGCCTGCTCCCCGGTACCGCAGCTCCGTCAGCGGCCGGTGGGCCAGGCCGAGCGCACGGTGCCGGCGCGCCGCAGCGTCCTCGCCGAGCCGTTCGAGCACCGTGGCCAAGCCGTGGTGCGCGAGCGCGAGGCGCGGCTCCGCACGCAGCGCCGCCTCGTAATGCGCGCGTGCCGACGCCAGCTCGCCGCGCCGCGCCAGCGTGAAGGCGAGGTTGGCGTGTGAGCTCGCGTCGTCCGGGTGGCACGCCGCGGCGTGCGCGAACACCGACTCGGCGGCCTCGCGATCGCCGCTGCCGAGCAGCAGCACGCCGAACGCGTTCATCGCGCGGACGTGCGCGGGCTCGAGCGCCAAGACCTCGCCATACGCGCGCAGGGCGTCGTCTTCGCGCCCGAGCGCCTCGATGCAGCGCGCCCGGTCGAAGCGCAGCGTGACGTCGTTCGGTGCGCTCGCCAGGCGGATCTCGATCGCGTTGAGCGCCAGCATCAGCGCGATCCGTTCGTCGGCGCCCGACATCGTCAGTCCTCGCCGCGTCGCTCGTGCACGAAGCCGAGGTACGCTTCGTAGAGCGTCGTCATGCTGGTCGGCAGCGTGCGATAGTAGTAGGTGCTCGAGATCATCGGCATGTCGTGCGCCGCGAGCACCGGCCGGCGTTCGCGCGCGAACGCGGCCAGCGCCTGCGCGACCGGCTTCTCGGTACCGTCGGCGCGCACGATCCCGCTCGTCGCACCGGCGCGGTCGCACCACTCCCACCACAGCGCGCCCAACCGGCCGTCGGCGTGCAGCCGCTCGAGTACCTGCGTGCACCAGATCGCCTGCACGTTGTCGGTGAGGCCGGCCGCGCTCAGGCCGGTCACGAAGACCGGCTGGTTCGCGAAGCCCGCCGTCAGCATGGCCAGGAACGGCACCGCTTCGGGGTCGAGGCTGCCGCGCGCCGCCGGCACGTCGGCGCCCGAGCCCTGCATCGAGGCGAACGCGAACGGCGCGCACAACGAGTCGAAGCGCACGCGCCGGTCAGCGGTCAAATCGCCGGCGAAGGTCCCGGCGGTCGCGCCGATCGACGAGCTGTCGCGCAGCGTCTCGCTCAGGCGGCGGCTCCACGCCGCCACGTCGCGCTCGGAGACCGGGACGCTGCCGTGGCCGCCGGTCGAGATCGAGCCGCGCCGCGGTGCGGAGACGTCGGTGAATCGGTGACCGATGTCCCAGGCGCGCACGGCCGGGTGGGCGCGCACCCGCTCGCCGGCGAGCCGCGCGAAGCGCAGCTGCTCGTCGAGCAGCGTGCCGGTGTAGAGGTCGCGGCCGCGCGCCCACGGCGGGAGCAGCAACGCGCCGTCCATCGCGCCGCAGAAGAGCGTCGGAATGGTGCGCAGCCCGGCCTCGCCGGCCAGGTCGACGAAGGTCGCGAATCGCGCCAGCATCGTCGCGTCCGGCGCACCCGGCTGCGGTTGGAAGTCGTCCCACCGCACGAAGAAGCGCAGCGTGTTCAAGCCGAGCGCCGCGACGTGCGCCAGCTCGTCACGCAGCGCGGCGGCGTCGAACTCGCGCCACAGCGCGAGCCCGGTGCCGCGCGGCCAGTAGTCGACGCCGACCGCGAAGCGCGGCGCTACGTCAGCTTGCCGGTCGTCTTTTCGAGCTCGTCCCAGCCCTTGGGGTCGTTCTGATCGCGCCACTGCTTGTAGAGTCCGGCCGCGCGGATCGTCTGCGCGAACGGCTCGGGATTGGGGCGGTTGAAGGCCATCCCGTCCTTGGCCAGCTCGGCTTGCAGGCTGACCTCTTGCGCGGCCATCATCTTCGACGCGCTCTGCGCGGCGGCGTCGAGCTCGCGGTCGAGCAGGTCTTGGACGTTCTTGGGCAGCCGCTGCCACGTGTCGGCGTTGGCGAAGAGCAGATAGGCCAAGCCGATGTGGTTGGTCATCGAGCAGTACTTCACTTGTTCGTAGAACTTGAAGTTGCGGACCGTCGGCAGCGGGACCTCGATTCCGTCGACCAAATGCGTCTGCAGCGAGGTGTAGACCTCGGAGAGGTTGATCGGCGTCGGCGTCGCGCCCAGCGCGCGGAAGGTGGCGACGTCGATCGGGCCGGCCGGGACGCGGAACTTGATCCCCGTCATGTCGGCCGGTTTGTCGATCGGGCGCACGCGGTTCTGCATCTCGAAGAAGCCGCCGTAGAACGCGGTGGAGAACTTGCGGATGCCGACCTTCGCGCCGGCGGCGCCGATGTACGCGCCCAGCGGACCGTCGCACGCGCTGCGATACTGCTCCGCCGAACGAAACGCGAACGGAATGCTCAGCAGCGTCGCCGAGGGGATCACCGAGCCGAGGATGTTGTTGCCGATCTGCAGCAGCGCGATCGCTCCGCTGCGCAGCTGCGTGATCATGCCGGTGTCGGTGCCGAGCACGCTGTTGCCCTGCAGGTTGATGGCGACCTGACCGCCGGACTGATCCTGGATGCGCTTGATAGCCTCGGCCGTCGCGACGTTCATCGGGTGCGTCGGCGTCTGGTCGTTGCCGATCGTGAGGGTGAACTGCGCGGCCTCGCCGGGCCAGCGCAGGATCCCGATCGAGGCGAACGCGCCGGCCGCGGCGCCGCCGGCGAGGATACGTGCGCGAGAGAGCTTCACCGCGCGGCCTTGGCCCGCCGTACGAGGCGGTCCTCCTGGGGAGCACGAAGCCGCTGCGTCGATGGGCTCCCCTAGTCGCGCGCGGGACGCCGCGTGATCGTGTCGCGTGAACGTCCAACCGACGCGCGCCGGCTCGACGCCGTCGTCGCCGCCGAGACCGGATTGACCCGCTCGCAAGCCCGCGGGCTGATCCTGGCCGGCCGCGTCCGCGTCGACGAAGCGCCCGCCACGAAGCCGGGTGCCAACGTACGTCCCGGCGCGCAGGTCGCCGTCGAAGCGGCGCCGCGTTTCGTCAGCCGCGGCGGCGACAAGCTCGAAGGCGCCTTGACGGCGTTCGACCTCGACCCGAGCGGCCTGGAAGCGCTCGACGTCGGCGCGTCGACCGGCGGCTTCACCGACGTGCTCTTGCAGCGCGGGGCGCGCCACGTGACCGCGCTCGACGTCGGTTACGGTCAGCTGGCCTGGTCGCTGCGCACCGACCCGCGCGTCACCGTCGTCGAACGGACCAACTTTCGCACCCTGGCCGACGACGCGTTTCCGGGCGGCTTCGACCTGATCGTGATCGACGCGTCCTTCATCTCGCTGCGCACGATCGTCGCGCGTGCCGTCGCGTACCTGCGCGCCGGCGGCGCGATCGTCGCGTTGGTGAAGCCGCAGTTCGAGGCCGGCCGGGCGCGGCTCGGCGGCGGCGGGGTCGTGCGCGACCCGGCCGTCCACGCGGCCGTGCTGCGCGAAGTGCGCGACGCGATCCAGGCGTTGGGCCTGCACGTGGTCGCCGCGATCCGCTCGCCGCTGCGCGGACCGTCCGGCAACGTCGAGTTCTTCTACGAGCTGCGTCGCGACGGAACCGACGTCGACGACGCGCGCCTGGACGCGCTCGTGGCCGAGGCACACGCACCGTGAAGTCCGTGGCACTCTACGTGAATACCGAGCGGCCGAAGGCGCATGAGACGGCGCTGCGGGTGACGCAGATCGCGCGCGCGCACGGCGTGGCGGTCGGGCTGTGCGGCGCCGAAGGCGACGGGCTCGACTTCATCGAGGACCGGTGCGACCTCGACGTCGCCGATCTGTTGATCACCGTGGGCGGCGACGGGACGCTGCTGCGCGGGACGCGCATGGTCCACGAGCGCGGGATTCCGATCTTGGGCGTCAACACCGGGCGGCTCGGCTTCCTGACCGAGGTCGAAGCGAACGAGGACGGCTTCACCGCGCTGGCGCGCGTCTTCGAGGGCGACGTCGCCTACGACGAGCGGGTCGCGCTGCACGCGCAGGTCGCCGGGCAGCACGAGGTCAGCTTCGCGCTCAACGAGGTCGTCATCCGGCGTACCGCGCAGGCGCGGTTGGCGCCCTACGGCCTGGTGCTCGACGGCGAGCTGGTCGCGCGCTTGCCGGCCGACGGCGTGATGGTCGCGACGCCGACCGGCTCGACGGCGTACTGGCTGAGCGTCGGCGGCCCGATCATCCACCCCGCCGTCGACGCGCTCGGGATCGCGGCGCTGCTGCCGCACACGCTGTTCGCGCGCCCGCTGCTGGTCCCCAGCGATGCGACGATCGAGATCACCTGCGACGGCGAGCTGACCAGCGCCAACCTCGAGACGGACGGCGTCGTCGCGGCGGACTTGCACGCCGGCGACCGGGTGCTGATCCGCCGCGCCGCGATGCCGGTGCGCTTCGCGCGCGTTCGTTCGGGCGCGTTCTTCGAGCGCCTCGAGCAGAAGCTGCAATGGGGCGTCCCGATCAAATCGCGGTGAGCGCGGCATGAGCGCGCTGCTGCGGCTGACGCTCGAAGACGTCGGCTTGATCGCGCGCGCCGAGATCGCGTTCGGCGCCGGCCTGACGGTGATCACCGGCGAGACCGGCTCGGGCAAGACGATGCTGCTCAACGGCCTGGGCCTGGCGCTGGGGGACCGCGCCGAGAGCGACGTCGTGCGCGCCGGCGCGCAGCGGGCGCGTGCGACGCTCGAGATCGTGCCCGACGCGGCGCTGCGCGCGCGCTTGGCCGAAGCCGGCTTCACCCTGGCCGCCGACGACGACCTGATCGTGCAGCGCGAAGTGCTGGCGGCGGGCCGCTCCCAGGCGCGCATCAACGGCACGCCCGCGGCGGCCAGTCAAGTGCGCGAGCTGATCGGCGAGCTGGTCGACGTCGTCTCGCAGCACGAGGCGCAGCGGCTGCTCGGCCAGGCGTTCGCGCTCGACCTGCTCGATCGCTTCGCCGGTGAAGCCGCGCTGGCGGCGCGCGCGCAGGTGGCTCGTTCCTACGACGCGCTGCGCGCGGCGCGCGCCCGCGCCGACGCGCTGCGCGACGCGGACGGCCGCGCGCTGGCGCGCGCCGAGTTCGCGCGCTTCGCGATCGCGGAGATCGACGCGGCGCGTATCGAGGACGAGGGCGAAGACGAGCGGCTGCGCGAGCGGCGCGACCTGTTGGCCAACGCCGAGCGGGTCGTCGCGGGCCTGGCGATCGCCGGCGCGGCCCTCGAGGACGAGCGCGGCGCGGTCGACGCGCTGGGCGCGGCCGAGACCGCGCTGGCCGGGCTGGGACGCGTCGGCGCGCGTTTCGCCGCGCTGGCCGAAGCGGCGGCGGCGTTGCAGTCGGAGGTCAACGAGTTGGCGGCCCGGATCGCGCACGAGCGCGACGCGGTCGAGCTCGATCCCGCCGAGCTGGAGACGATCGGCGCGCGGCTCGACGCGCTGGACCGCCTCAAACGCAAGTACGGCGGCACGCTGGCCGCGGTGCGAGAGCAGCGCGACGCGCTGGCGGCCGAGATCGCCGACGTCGACGAGCGCGACGAGCGGCTCGCCGCAGCCGAGCGCGACGCCGCGGCGCTGGCGGGCGAGCTCGACGCGCGCGCGGCCGAGCTGAGCGCGGCGCGGCGGGCCGCGGCGCAGACGATCGCGAGCGCGGTCGACGCCGAGCTGGCCGCGTTGGCGATGCCGGCCGCGCGCCTGCGCGTCGCGCTCGAACCGGCGCCCGCGATCGGTCCGGGCGGTGCCGAGCGTGCCGAGCTGCGCTTCGCCGCCAACCCCGGCGAACCGGAACGGCCGCTGGCGCGGGTGGCATCGGGCGGCGAGCTCTCGCGCGTCCTGCTCGCGCTGATCGTCGTGTTGGCGGATCGCCGTCCGCGCACCGCGCTCGTGTTCGACGAGATCGACGCCGGCATCGGCGGCGCGACCGCCTCCGCCGTCGGCGCGCGGTTGGCGCGCTTGGCCGAGGACGGGCAGGTGCTGTGCGTGACGCACTTGGCGCAGATCGCCGCCGTGGGCGCCGACCACGTCGCCCTGCGCAAGAGCACCGCGCACGGGACGACCGCGATCACCGCCGTCGCGCTCGACGACGCGGCGCGGCGCGCCGAGATCGCACGAATGCTGGCCGGTGTGGAGCACGGGGTCGCGCTCGACCACGCGGCCGAGCTGCTGGCCGCGCGCCGCCGCTGACGGAGATCGCGCGTACCGGGGCGTAGTCCCGTCTCACCAATGGTCGAGCGACACTTCGCCAGCGACAACAACGCCGGCGCCCATCCCGAGATCCTGGCCGCGCTGGCCGCGTGCAACGCGGGCCACGTGAGCGCCTACGGCGACGACCCGTATACCGAGCGTGCCCAGGCCGCGTTCCACGCGCTGCTCGGCGATCAGGCGCGCGTCTTCTTCGCGTTCAACGGCAGCGGCGCGAACGTGGTGACGCTGGCCGCCGCGCTGCAGCCGTGGCAAGCCGTCATCTGTCCCGCCGGCGCGCACGTCGCGGTCGACGAGTGCGGCGCGTTTGAGCGTTTCCAGGGCGCCAAGCTGATCGACGTTCCGGTCGAGAACGGCAAACTGACGCCCGACGACGTGTTGCGCCAGCTGCACGGGATCGGCGACCAGCATCACGTGCAGCCGGCCGCGATCTCGATCTCGCAGAGCACCGAGGTCGGCACCGTCTACACGCTCGAGGAGCTGCGTGCGCTCGGTGAGGTCTGCCGCGCGCACGGTCTATTCTTTCACCTCGACGGCGCCCGCATCGCCAACGCCGTCGCCGCGCTGGGCTGCGACGTGCGCGCGATGCTGGTCGACACCGGCGTCGACGCCTGCACCTTCGGCGGGACGAAGAACGGCCTGGTGTTCGGCGAGGCCGTCGTCTTTCCGCGCGGTCACGCCGCCGCCGACAACTTCAAATACACTCGTAAGTCGGGCTTGCAGCTACCCTCGAAGATGCGCTACGTCGCGGCGCAGTTCGAGGCGCTGCTGCGCGAGGGACTGTGGCTGCGCAGCGCCGCGCACGCCAACGCGATGGCGAGGCTGCTGGCCGAGCGGCTGCGCGACCTCGACGACGTCGTGCGCTTCGCCTATCCGGTCGAGGCCAACGGCCTGTTTCCGATCTTGCCGCGCGCGGCGATCGCGCCGCTGCAGGCCGAGCGCCGCTTCTACGTCTGGGACGAGGCGCGCGACGTCGTGCGCTGGATGACCTCCTGGGACACCACGCCCGAGGACGTGCACGCGTTCGCCGACGCCGTCTGGCGCATCGCCCCGCGCCCCAAAGCGATTACGACCGCGTAGCCGCTAGTGCGCCGGGAGGCGATGGATCTTGAGGACGTTGGTCCCGCCGGCGCCGACCGGCATGCCGCTGGTGATCGCGATCGTCTCGCCCGGCGCGGCGTGGCCTTCGGCGACCACCCGCGCTTCGGCGATCTCGATCAGCGTCTCGATGTAGCGATAGGTCTGCACGACGACCGAGTCGACGCCCCACACGACGGCCATCTTGCGCGCGACGTCCTCGAGCGGCGTGAGCGCGAGGATCTTCGCCTGCGGGCGGAACGAGGAGATGTGGCGCGCCGTGTTGCCGGTCGTCGTCCCGGTGACGACCAGCCGCAGCCCGAGCGCGTCGGCCGAGCGTACCGCGGCCTCGGCGATCGACATCCCGATGTCCTCGTCGGTGTCGACCTTGCCGCCGTCGATCGAACGGCGCTCGCGCAAGTCCTGGAAGGGATACTTCGACTCGACCTGCATGGCGATGGTGGCCATCGTGCGCACCGCCTCGAGCGGGTAGAGCCCGCGCGCGCTCTCGCCCGAGAGCATGACCGCGTCGGTCCCGTCGAGGATCGCGTTGGCGACGTCGGTGACCTCGGCGCGCGTCGGCCGGGCCGCGGAGATCATCGACTCGAGCATCTGGGTGGCGGTCACGACCGGCTTCGAGGCGCGGTTGGAGCGCGCGATCAGATCCTTCTGCACCAGCGGCACGTCTTCGAGCGGGATCTCGATGCCGAGGTCACCGCGCGCGACCATGATCCCGTCGGCGACGGTGAGGATGTCGTCGATGTGATCGAGCGCCTCGTGCTTCTCGATCTTGGCCATCACCGGGATCGACATTCCGGCCTCGCCGATGTGCGACTTGACGCGCCAGACGTCTTGGGCGGTGCGCACGAACGAGACCGCGACCCAGTCGACGCCCTGCGCGATGCCGAAATCGAGGTGCTCGAGATCGCGGTCGGTGACGGCGTCGAGCTCGAGCGTGCCGTCGGGATAGTTGATGCCCTGTTTCTCGCGCAGCTCGCCGCCGGTCTCGACGATGGTGTGGACGTGCGCGCCGTCGACGGCTTGCACGCGCAGCGCGATCGAGCCGTCGGCCAAGTAGATGCGCTTGCCGATCTCGACGTCGCGCGCCAAGCCGGCGTAGCTGACCGAGACGTGCTCGGCGTCGCCGCCGACGGCGTCGGTACAGAGCACGAACGGCGCGCCTTGCTCGAGCCGCACCGAGCTGGTGCCGTTCGAGAACGTCCCGGTGCGCACTTTGGGACCCGGCAAGTCTTGCAGGATCGCGACGTGGAGCCCGAGCTCTTTGGCGACGCGGCGCACGTCGGCGATCGTCTGCGCGTGCTCTTCGTGGGTGCCGTGCGAGAAGTTGAGTCGAGCGACGTTGACGCCGGCCAAGAAGAGCGAGCGCAGCATCGCCGGATCGCGTGACGCCGGGCCCAGCGTCGCGACGATCTTGGTGCGTTTCGGAGGCGGCTGCACGGCGCGCGGACTTCCGCGACCCCTGTGCTGGTCCTGCGGTATGGGAGAAAGCTCCGCGCTCACACTCCGAGCGAGCAGATCGCTTGCCAGGATGGAGTGCGTGCGGCGCGGGGGAAGTAGCCAGCCGCCGTGTCGGAAGAACGCCCGGAGGCCGACGCACATATCGACCGCCCGTCGCGGCGTCGCGATCTGCTCGCGCTCGGCATCTCGTGCATCCTGCACGCGCTGGCGCTGTTCGTCGGCTTGCTGCTGGCCGTCATCCCGCTGAACGAGAGCGCGTCGCCCGAAGGCGACGTCAACGCCGACATCATCGTCCAAGAGCAAGCGGCCGCGGCGCCGGCGCCGATCAGCTCGCCGGCCCCCGCGCTCGCGGCCAGCGTCGCGCCCGCGCCGGTCGTGACGCCGCCGCCGCCGCGTCCGACCGTTCCGCCGCCGGTGCCGCAGCCGCGCCGCATCGCGGTGCTGCGCCCGCGGCCGGCGCCGCCCCGACCCCGGCCGCCCGCCGCTCGCCGCCCCGAGCTGTCGGTCCAGCGCCCGTCGGCCCCGCCGCAGCCGACCGCGCCGCCCGAACTACCGACGCAGGCCCCGCAGGTCGCGGTCAGCGCACCGCCGGCACCGACCGCGCCGCCGACCGTCGCGGTCGTGGCGATCGCGACGCCGGCGCCCACGCCGTTGCCGACCCGCGTCCCGACGGTGGCGCCGACCGAGCTTCCGACCCGCCCGCCGACGCTGCCGCCGACCGCGCCGCCGACGCCCGCCCCGACGCCGCGTCCGGTGCCGACCGCGCCGCCGGCGACGGCGCGCCCGACCGCGCCGCCGACCCGCACCCCGACCCTGCGCCCGCAGCCGGCCAGTCCCGTCCCGACCGTCGTCCCCGCGACGGCCCGCCCGACGGCGGTCCCGGCCACCGCCCCGCCCGCGACCGCGGCGCCGGCGCCGCCGCATCCGACCGCGGTCGCCGTCGCGAGCGCAGCCCCCGTCGCGCCGCCGACCCGGGCCCCCGCCACCGTCGCGCACGTCCCGGCGCCCGCCAGCGCTCCGCCGGGGACCCCGCGCCCGGCCGCCAGCGGGCCGCCGGCCTCGCCGCGTCCGGCCGGCTCGACCGGCCCGCGTCCGGGTGGCCCCAAGCCGGGTGCCGGCGCGCAGCCAGGCCACGGCGCCGGCTCGCCGCGCCCGGTCCGGGCGGTGACGGCACCCGCCGCACCCGGCACGACGGTCGCGGCGAACCCGGCACCGGCACCGACCGGCAACGACGCCAACGCCAAGCTGAACGCCAAGCTCCGTTCGCTGCTTCCCAGCGGCCCGGTCGACACGATGCACGCCTACGCCGGGACCACCCCCACCAGCGCCGAGGCCAAGACCGTCATTCCGATCCCGGCGCCGATCCTGGCGGCGACCTTCGCCATCATCCGCATCGTGCGCAGCTACTGGCAGCCGGCCAGCCTGACGTACGTCTACGGGCCCCCGCACAAGAATCTGCTCGGCCAGACCGTCTGCCGGGGCTATCGGATCGTCCACCACCCGCTGCCCCCGCCGCCGGCCTATCACGACCCCAACGGAAAGGGGGCGGAGTTCCCCAGCGGCGCTCCCGACCTCAAGCCGGAGATCGACGACCCGGTCGAGGTGCCGTGCAGCGGCCCGAACGTGGTCCGGGTGACGCCGGGCTCGCTCGCGACGCCGCTCCCGCTCGACCCCTAGCCTTGCGGGAATTGCGCCGGCGTCGTATGATGGCGGACGGAAGTTGAACGCTGGAAGCGTGGGCATCGCCCGCGCTTCCCTGCTGTTCAGGGGTCTGAAACAAGCAAGCATGGGCGAGAAAACGAACGGCGCGGAACGACCGGCGCATGCCACCGACGGCATCGCGCTCGATGCCGCTTTTGCGCAGGTCGTCGACCAGCTCCAGCACGAGCCCGCGTTCGCGGGCGTCGAGTTCGTCTCGTCGGCGGCCCGTCGCCACGGCCGCCGGACCGCGCTGCACTTGACGGTCGACCGCGAGGGCGGCGTCGACGTCGTGACCTGTGAGCGGATCGCTGCGCGCGTCAACGACGCACTCGACGCGTTTCCCGATCCGTACACGCTCGAAGTCGAGTCGGCCGGGCTGAACCGTCCGCTGATCAAGCCGGCCGACTACGAGCGCTTCAGCGGACGCGACGTCAAGGTCGTCACCACCCTGGCGATCAAGAACGCCAAGACGCACCGCGGGCGCCTGGACGGCGTGCGCGGCAGCAACGTGATCCTTTCCCGAGCGGACGGCGAGCTGCCGATTCCGCTGGCCGTCATCAAGTCGGCCAACCTGGAGTACGACGTTCGCGCCGACCTCCAGCGCGCCAAGAACCGAGAGAAACACCGATGAACGCAGAGATGATCGCGGCGCTCCGCGAGATCGAGAACGAGCGCAACATCAGCTTCGAGTCGTTGCTCGAAGCGCTGGAGGCCGCGCTGATCTCCGCCTACAAGCGGAATTTCGGCGGTGAAGCCAACGCGATCGTGACCATCGATCGCCAGAGCGGGGACTATCAGGTCTATCACCGCCGCACCGTCGTGCCCGACGGCGAGGTGACCGATCCGAAGCTCGAGATCGCGAAGAGCGAGGCCGGCGCGCGCTACGAGCCGGGCGACTTCTACGACGAAGTCGTCACGCCGCGCGACTTCGGCCGCATCGCCGCGCAGACGGCCAAGCAGGTCATCGTCCAGCGCATCCGCGAGGCCGAGCGCGACACCGTCTACAACACGTACTCCGCCAAGCTGCACGACATCGTGCTGGGCACCGTCCAGCGCTACGAGCAGCGCAACATGTACGTGCTGCTCGACGATCGCAAGACCGAAGCGCTGCTGCCGTTCTCGGAACAGGTTCCGCGCGAGAACTACCGCATCAACGACCGCATCCGGGCCTACGTGCTCGACGTGCGCAAGACCAACAAGGGTCCGCTGGTCGTCCTCTCGCGCGCGGCCGAAGGGCTCGTGCAGCGGCTGATCGAGTTCCAGGTCCCCGAGATCCAGGACGACATCGTGGAGATCATGGCGATCGCTCGCGAGCCGGGCGCGCGCACCAAGGTCGCGGTCACCTCACGGCGCCCGGAAGTCGATCCGGTCGGCGCGTGTCTGGGGCCGAAGTCCACCCGCATCGCCAACGTCTCCGACGAGCTGCGCGGTGAGAAGATCGACGTCATCCGCTGGGCGCCCGACCTGCCGACCTTCATCGCCAACGCCTTGGCGCCGGCCAAGGTACTCGGCGTCGAGCTGTACGAGGAGGAAGGGATCGCGCTGGTCGTCGTCCCCGACCACCAGCTTTCGCTGGCGATCGGCCGCGAGGGGCAGAACGTCCGCCTGGCCGCCCGCTTGAGCGGGTGGCGGCTCGACATCACCAGCGACTCCGAGGCGGCCGAGGCGCGCGAGCGTTACGCGGCCGAGCGGGAGGCCCGTGCCGCCACGGCGGCGGCCGCCACCGCCGAGCCCGAGGAGGAGCTGCTGCCGGTCGAGGGCACCGAGGTCGAGGCCGAGGCCGACGAGGAGGAAGGCGCGGTCGACCAGGACGAGCTGCTGCGCCGGCTCGAGGAGTTCAAGCGGGAGATGTTCACGAACGAATGAGCCCGCAGCGCACCTGCGTGGGCTGCCGGCGGGTTCTGGATCAGGCGGCCCTGCGGCGTTTCGTGCGGAGCGAGGGCCGCTGGATCGCCGACCGCGGTCCGCGCGCCGCGGGGCGCGGCGCATACCTGTGCTCGCGCGCGTGCGCGGAACGCGTCGCAAAGAACAAACGTTTTCCGGGGTTCAGTGTCGAAGCTCTGCTACAATGGTGACTCCGGAACGCGGAGACGTCGGAATGATATAAGGGCGGTGGCGTCCTCGTGGCGCCCTAATCTAGAAGGATTGCATGGCAACCGGTAAGGTCAGAATTTTCGAGCTCGCCAAAGAGCTCGGCATGACGTCGAAGGACCTCGTCGCGCTCTTCGGGCGACTGGGTCTGGAGGCGAAGAACCAACTCAGCGTCGTCGAGCCGAAGGTCGCCGACCTGCTCCGCGCACAGCTCAAGGGGGCGAAAGCCGCTCCCAAGCCGGCTGCCGCGCCGGCCGCCGCCGCGTCGCCCGCGCCCGCTGCGGCCGTCTCCGCCCCGGCGGCCGCGCCGAAGGTCGCCGCGGCGCCGCCCGTCGCGCCGACCCCGCTCGCCGCGGACGCGTCGGATGAGGCCCTCGCGCCCGCCGCCAAGCCGGCCGCGAAGGCCAAGGCCACCGCGAAGCCTGCTAGGGCCGCCGCCGAGAGCCCGGCCGTCGCCGTGACGGCCGAGCCGGTCGCTGCCGTCGAGCCGTCGCCGGTCGCGGCGGTGCCCGAAGCGCCGCCCGAACCGCCGCCAGCGTCCGTCCCGGCCGCCCAACCCGCCCCCGAGCCGACCCCGGTCCCGCAGCTGCGGCCGGTCCCGCCGCCGGCGCCCGCGCGCCGTCCGGCCGCGCCGCAGCCCGGCCCGGCGACCCCGCAGCAGCCCGCCGCGCGTGCCGGCCAGCCGCCGTCCGCCGGCGCGCAGCGCCCCGGCGTCGCCCCGCGTCCCGGTCAGCCGGGCCCGTTGCCGCCCCGTCGCCCGCTGGCACCCAACGAGCCGGTGCCGACCCTGCGTCCGGTCCCCTCCGGTCAGTCGTCGATCCGGCCGCCGCAGCGCCCGCCGCAGCGGCCGCTCAACCCGCCGGCCGCCGGCGGCAACGGCCAGATCCCGGGCCGTCCCGGCGTCGCGCCGCGACCCGGCCAAGGTGGCCCCGGTCAGTACCAGCAGCCGCGCCCGGGCGCTCCCGGCACGCCCGGCGGTCCCGTCCCCGGTCGCCGTCCGGTCGGCAACGGCCCCTTCCGCCCGATCCCGGGCGCCCAAGCACCGGGCCCGCGTCCGTTCGGCCCGCGCCCCGGCGGCGGCGGTCCCCCGCTCACCCCGCAAGGCCCCAATCCGTCCACCGGTGCGCCCGGGGGACGCCCTGCCGCGCGCCGCGGCAGCCGCGAGGATCTCGAGGCCAAGAAGCAGCGCGAACAGGAGATGCTGCTCGAGAAGCGCCAGCGCAAGGGCGGTCCGCGTCTGGACCGCGACGGGCAGCCGGTGCAGAAGCTCGAGTCGATCGAGATCCCGGACGTGCTCACGGTGCAAGAGCTGGCGACCTCGATGATCGTCCCGGCCGCGGACGTCATCCGCGAGCTCATCCGCATGGGCACGATGGCGACGATCAACCAGAACATCAGCTCCGATCAGGCCATCGCGGTCGCGCGCAAGTTCGGGTTCAACGCGATCGTCAAGGAAGCCGGCGAGGAAGTCGTCGTCGAGCAGGAAGAGGACAAGCCGGAGATGCTGCAGCCGCGGCCGCCGGTCGTCACCGTCCTCGGCCACGTCGACCACGGCAAGACCTCGCTGCTCGACAAGATCCGCTCCGCGTCGGTCGCGGCCGGTGAAGCCGGCGGCATCACGCAGAAGATCGGCGCGTACACCGTCTCGCAGAACGGGCGCGAGATCACCTTCATCGACACCCCGGGCCACGAAGCGTTCACGGCGATGCGCGCGCGTGGCGCCAAGGTTACCGACGTCGCGATCCTGGTCGTGGCCGCCGACGACGGCGTCATGCCGCAGACGAAGGAAGCGATCTCGCACATCAAGGCCGCCGGCGTGCCGATCGTCGTCGCCATCAACAAGATGGACAAGGAAGACGCCCAGCCCGACCGCGTCAAGCAGCAGCTCACCGACGAAGGCCTCCAGCCGGTCGAGTGGGGCGGCAAGATCGAGATGGTCCCGGTCTCGGCGCGCACCGGCAACAACATCGATCAGCTGCTCGAGACCGTGCTGCTCGAAGCCGACTTGCGGGAGCTCAAAGCCAACCCGCACCGGCGCGCCGCCGGCGTCGTCATCGAGTCCGCGCTCGACCGCGGTCGCGGTGCGGTCGCGACGGTGCTCGTGCAAAACGGCACGCTGCGCGTCGGTGACGTCGTCGTCGTCGGACCGACCTACGGGAAGATCCGCGCGCTGATCGACGACAAGGGCAAGCAGACGAAGAAGGCCGGTCCCTCGATCCCGGTCGAGATCATGGGCCTGGGCGAAGTCCCGTCCGCCGGCGACACGCTGATGGTCGTCTCCGACGAGAAGTCGGCGCGCGAAGCGGCCGCCAAACGCTCCACCAAGCGTCGCGACGTCCGCATGGCGGTCTCCACCGGCGGCGCGCGCGTCTCGCTCGAGACGTTCATGTCGATGCCGGCCGACGGCGGCCGCAAGACCCTCAACCTCGTGCTCAAGGCCGACGGCCAAGGCTCGGTCGAGGCGTTGCGTGCTCGCGTCGAAGGCCTCTCGACGGCCGAGGTCGACGTCCGCGTCATCCTCGCCGGCGTGGGCGGCATCACCGAGAACGACGTCAACCTCGCTTCGGCGTCGAGCGCGGTGCTGATCGGCTTCAACATTCGTCCCGACGAAGCGGTCAAACGCCTCGCCGAGTCGGAGCAGGTCGACCTGCGCTTCTACCAGGTCATCTACGACGTCGAGAACGACCTCAAGAAGGCCATGGTCGGGATGCTGGCGCCGAAGTTCCGCGAGATCGTGCTCGGTCGCGCGGAAGTGCGCGAGATCTTCAAGGTCTCGAAGGTCGGGACGATCGCCGGTTGCTACGTGCAGTCCGGCAAGATCACGCGCAACGCCAAGGTCCGCGTCCTGCGCGATGCCGCCGTCGTGTTCGACGGGGAGATCGAGTCGCTGCGGCGCTTTAAGGACGACGTTCGCGAGGTTGCCGAAAACTTCGAGTGCGGCATCCAGGTGGCGAAGTTCGGCGACCTCAAGAACGGGGACGTCATCGAGGCGTGGACCTCGGAGCTCGTCGCGCCGGAGTTGCAGCCGGCGTAATGTCCGCGCGAGTGGCGGGCCGGCGCGGGGGCGACGTGCTCCCGCGGGGGACGTCCGCGTTTTCCCATCCCTGGGAAAACGCTACTCCCGCACGGCTCGCTCTCGCCCTCCGGGCTTCGCTCGCCGCTGCGAGGCCCCCGCGGGAGCACGTCGCCCCCGCGCCGGCCTGGCACGATCGGGGTCATACGTGATGGCACGTGCGGGCGTCGTCGACAACGTCGAGTTGCCGGCGGAGTACGAGCGGCTGTTGTTGCCTTCGTGGACGCGTGAGGGCGCGGAGCGCGAGCGCCGCGAGCTCGCCGCGCAGCGTCGGCGTCTGTATGTTGGGATTGCGGGCGCCGCCGGTTGGCCGATCGTTGCGGGCGCGTTGGCGCTGTATTTTCACCAGACGTACGAGCACGCGTTCTCTGCGCTGCACCTCTGGGTGGGAGTCGTTGTGCTGATCGTCAGCGCAGGCGCGTGGAGCTTTACGCGCTGGCGCAAGCGGCTGGCGGGGCCTCGCTGGTATGAGCGTGGCGCGGGGCAAGGGAACAAGGCGACATGAAGCAGCAGCGGCAGGCGCGGATCGATCATGAGATTCAGCGGGCGCTCGCCAAGATCATCAGCGAGGACCTCAAGGATCCGCGGCTGGGATTCGTGACGGTCGTGCGGTGCGAGATCACCCAGGACATGAAGCACTGCAAGGTGTTCGTGTCGATCATCGGCGATCGGCACGTCGCGCGGCAGACGATGGATGCGCTCACGTCGGCGTCGCGGTTCTTGCGCGGGGAGCTGGGGAACGCGATCGACCTTCGGTATACGCCGGAGCTGACGTTCGTCGAGGACCGGACGACGGAGAAGGCGATCGCGCTGCACAAGACGCTCGAGCGCGCCGCGAAGGTGATCGATGAGTAGTACCGCCGGGACGGTGGCTATCTCGAACACCACCGAACAGGTCGTCGCGGAGCTGCGGCGGCGTTCGTCGTTCGTGTTCGTCTCCCACGTGAAGCCCGACGGCGACACGCTTGGAGCGGGGCTCGCGCTCGGACTGGCGCTCAAGCAGCTGGGCAAGCGGATCGGGTACTTTCAGCAGGATCCGGTGCCGCGGAATCTGCGCTTTCTGCCGGATTCGCAGTTCGTGACGCGCGAGGTGCCGGCGGATTTGCCGGCCGACACGCTGTGGGTCTTCTGCGACATGAGCGACTTCACGCGGGCCGGCGAGTTCTTGCCGGCGATCGCGCGGGCGAACATGCTCGACATCGACCATCACCTGGGCAACTCGCACTTCGGCGCGCTCAACTACGTCATCCCGACCGAGGCTTCGACCGGGACCTGCGTGCTGCGGCTGCTGCACGCGCTCGAGGTCGAGATCACGCCGGACATCGCGACCTGCATCCTGACCACGATCATGACCGACACCGGCGCGTTCATGCACACCAACACGACGGCCGACGTGCTGCGGATGTCGGCGGAGATGATCGAGCTGGGGGCGGACAAGCCGCTCATCACCGAGGAGATCTTCGCCAACAAGCGCTTCGCGGCGACCAAGCTGCTCGGGATGGCGCTCGAGCGCGCCGTGCTCGAGCAAGACGGGCGCTACTGCTGGACGTACGTCGACCAGGCGATGCTGACGGCGGCGCACGCCGACGGCGAGGACACGGAAGAGATCGTGCAGCACCTGCGCGCCGTCGAGGGCGTCGAGGCGGCCGCGCTGTTCAAGGACTACGACGGCGCGGTGCGGGTCAGCTTGCGGTCGAGCGGTCGGATCAACGTCCAGGCGGCGGCGGTGACGCTGGGCGGCGGCGGACACTTCATGGCGTCGGGGCTCACCTACGAGGGCGCTTTGCCCGCCGCCATCGACGGCGTGCGCGCGGCGCTGAAAGCGCAGGGTTTGTGACGCGCTGCGCGCGCTGAGCGCACGACGTGCTCGGGTTCGTCAACTTGTTCAAGCCGGCGGGGCCGACGTCGACGCAGTTCGGCGCGCGGCTGCGGCGGCTGTACCGCGACTCGGCGGAAAAGCTCGCCATCGGGCACCTCGGCACGCTCGATCCGCAGGCCTCCGGCGTGCTGCCGATCGCGCTGGGCAAAGCGACGCGGCTGCTGCCGCTCATTCGCGACCGGCGCAAGGCGTACGTCTGCGCGCTGGTGCTCGGGCGGGCGACGACGACCGGCGACGCGACCGGCGAGACGCTGGTCGAGCGCGACGTGCCGCCCGATCTCGACGCGCGGCTGGTCGCGGCGCTCCCGCGATTCACCGGGACGATCGCGCAGATTCCGCCGATGTACTCGGCGCTCAAACGCGACGGTAAGCGGCTCTACGACCTCGCGCGAGCGGGTCAGAGCGTCGAGCGGCCGCCCCGCAACGTGACGCTCTACGCGTTGCAGCTGCTGGGGCGCGAGGGCGACGTCGTCCGCTTGCGCGTCGCGTGCAGCGAGGGGACGTACATTCGCACCTTGTGCGAAGACCTGGCCGCCGCGTGCGGCACGGTTGGGCACATGGGCGCGCTGCTGCGCGAGGCGTCGGGACCGTTCGTCCTCTCCGAGAGCCGGCTGCTCGAGGAGGTCGAGAGCGATCCGGCCGCCGCCCTGGTCTCGCCAGAACGCGTGATCCCGCTGCCCACCGTCGTGCTGGACGGGCGCCAGGCGGCGGACTTTCGGGCCGGACGCGTCGTGCCGCTCGAACAGCTGCCGGCCGAGACGCACGTCTTCGTGCGCGACGGCGCGCGCACGCTGGTCGGCGTCGGCGAGACGGTCGGTGCGCTGCTCGCGCCGCGCAAGGTGTTCGTGTGAGCCCGGCGGAGAAGCAGCCGGCGTGAAGATCCATCACACGCTGCCCGAGCGCGCGCCCGAGCGCGCGCGCGTCGTCGCGGTCGGCTTCTTCGACGGCTTCCATCTCGGCCATCGCGCGATCGTCCGCGAGGCGCTGCGCGAGCGGCGCGCGGGCGAACGCAGCGCGGTACTGACGTTCCGCGAGCACCCCTCGGCCTTCTTGCGGCCCGGTCAGGAGCCGCCGATGATCGCGACGCTCGAAGAGCGTGTCAACGCCTTCGCGCGCGCCGGCGTCGACGAAGCGTACGTGCTGGACTTCGACGCCTCGATCGCCTCGCTCACGCCGGCGCAGTTCCTGGACGACGTGCTGGTGGGGCGCATCGGCGCCCGCGCCATGGTGACCGGTGCCGGCTTTCGCTTCGGCAACAAACGCGCCGGTGACGTCCCGTTCGCGCACGCGCACATGGCCGCGAACGGGCGGCTCGCGATCGGCGTAACCAACACGCTGCTCGACGGCGAGCGCGTCTCCTCGACGCGCATTCGGGCCGCGATCCAGGCCGCCGACCTCGAGACCGCGGACCGGCTGCTGGGCGCGTCGTACACGCTGCGCGGCGCGGTCGCCTTCGGCGCCGGGCGCGGTCACGATCTCGGCTTCCCGACCGCCAACGTCGGCGTGCCGGCCAACAAGTTGTTGCCGCCCGACGGCGTCTATCGCATCACCGGGCGGCACGACGGCCGCGACTACCCGGGGCTGGTGTCGATCGGCACCAACCCGACCTTCGCGGGCACGGGCCGCACCGTCGAGGCGTGGCTGCTCGACTTCAACGGCTCGCTCTACGGCGAGGAGCTGGCCTTGCGCGACCTGCGCTTCGTGCGCGGCCAGCGGCGCTTCGACTCCGTCGACGACCTGGTCGCGCAGATGCGCGAAGACGCCTCGGGCGTCAAGTTCCCGACCGTCGTCTGAGCAGGCGAAGCCCGGCCTTCATCGCCCGTCGATTCGAGCCGGCTCGGGCCAGGGGCCTGCTCGGTCCGACGGCGCAACGCGTTCGCCCGGCGCGGCGTTGTTACGAACGTGCACGTCCGTCGTTTTCTCGGTACCGCGCTGGCCGCGGCCGTCTCGTTTGCTCCCCTCGCCGCGCTCGCGGTGCCCCCGAGTGGGCAGCCCGCGCCCGCCTTCAGCGTGCCGACGCCGCAGGGGAAGAAGCTCGATCTGAGCACCCTGAAGGGCAAGCCCGTCTACCTCAACTTCTTCGCCTCGTGGTGCGGGCCGTGCAACGAGGAGGCGCCATCGATCGCCGACTTGCGCGCGAAGTACGCCAAGAGCGGCGTGCAGTTCGTCGGTATCGACGAGCTCGACGGGAACGGCCAAGGCGCGGCCTTCGAGAAGAAGTATCACGATCCGTACGGCCTGGTCGGCATCGACGACTCGGGCGCGGTCGGCCACAGCTACGGCGCGATCGCGATGCCCGTGCACGTCTTCATCGACCGCAAGGGCAACGTCGTCTACGCCCGTATGGGCGAGATGAACGCGGGCGAGATCGAAGCGCAGATCAAGAACGCGCTGAAGTAGCGCACAGGTCGATGGCGGCCTTGGCGTCCATCTTCGCGTTGAGCCACAGACCGGCCAGGTCTTCCTTTTGCGCGTTGGCGAGCAGATCGTTCGCGCGGCGCGTATCGGGACTGCGTTTGGCGGTGCAGGCGGCGACGGCGCCGCGCGCTTGCGCGACCATCGCGTCGGCGTCGATCTGCGCCATGCTGTTGGCCGGATAGGTGTCGACGCGCGGGTGCTCGTTCGGCACCAGCGGGGCGATGGTCGGGATCGCCGTGGTCTGCGGCGTGTTGGCTTGAATCATCGCGCGGATCGCCGAGGCTTGCGCGCCGTTGAGATCGCCGCTGCCGTAGCGCTGCAGGGCGACGGAGTAGTTCAGCGTGGCGGCCGACGCCGCTTGCGGGTTGGTCGCGGCGGCGCGCGCGATCGACATCATCGCGTTGAAGAGCAGCGTCGCGGTCGAGTTCGTCCCCGGCTGCGGCTGCGGCACGCGCGGGCCGATCGGCACCTGCGCGCCGGCGACGGCGGGCATCGCCAAGGCCAACAGCAACGCGGCGACGGGGCGTCTCATGGTCTCCTTGTACCCTGCAATCAGGCGGCTTCCACCGTGACGGCGGTTCCGTCGTAGTCGACGCGGGCCGTTTGGCCGCCGCCCAGGCGGCCGCGCAGGATGGCCTCGGAGAGCGGGGTCGTGACGTGGCGGGCGATCGTCCGCGCGACGTAACGCGCGCCGCTGCCCTGCGCCATGCTCTCGTCGGCCAGGAAACACCGCGCCGGCTCGGAGAGGTCGAGCCGCATCGCGTGCGCGCCGACCCGATCCGCCAACTGCGCGATCTGCAGCTCGACGATCCGCTCGATCTGCGGGCGGCCCAGCTCGGCGAAGAAGATCAGCTCGTCGATGCGGTCGAGCAGCTCGGGGCGCAACGTTCCCTCGACCTCGTCGCGATCCAGGTTCGACGTGAGCACGACGATCGCGTGGCGGAAGTCGATCGTGCGGCCCTTGGCGTCGGTGACGCGGCCGTCGTCGAGGATCTGCAGCAGGATCGCGGCGACGTCGGGGTGCGCTTTCTCGATCTCGTCGAACAGCACCACCGAATAGGGCCGGCGGCGGATCGGCTCGGTCAGCTGGCCCGCCTCCTCGTGGCCCTGATAGCCGGGCGGCGCGCCCAGCAGCCGCGAGATCGTGTGCGCTTCGGTGTACTCGGAGAGATCGAGGCGCACCAGCGCGTCGTCGGTGCCGAACAGCGCGTGCGCCAGCGCGCGCGCCAGCTCGGTCTTGCCGACGCCGCTGGGCCCGACGAACAAGAAGCCGCCGACCGGTTTGCGCGGGTCCTTGAGGCCGGCGCGCGCGCGTCGAATCGCTTCGGCGACCGCGCGCACCGCTTGGCCTTGCCCGACCACGCGCGCTTCGAGCGCGCCTTCGAGCGCCAGCAGGCCGGCGCGCTGCGCGTCGGTGATCGTCCCTTGCGGGATGCCGGTCCAGCGCGAGACGACGGCCGCGACCCGCTCGACGTCGACGCGCGCCTCGCCGCGCATCGACGCGCCGGCCGCGGCCTCGTCGACGACGTCGATCGCCTTGTCGGGCAGATAGCGGTCGGCGATGTAGCGCGCGGAGAGGGCGGCCGCCGCTTCGAGCGCGTCGTCGTCGATGCGCACGCCGTGGTGCGCGGCGTACTTGGGCCGCAGGCCGCGCAGGATCGTCACCGTCTGTTCAATGGTCGGCTCGTCGACCTGCACCGGCTGGAAGCGCCGTTCCAGCGCGGCGTCGGACTCGACGTACTTGCGGTACTCGTCGAACGTCGTCGCGCCGATGCACTGCAGCTCGCCGCGCGCCAGCTCCGGCTTGATCATCGAGCTCAGATCGAGCGAACCTTCGGCGGCGCCGGCGCCGACCAGCGTGTGCAGCTCGTCGATGAACAGGATCACCTCGCGGCCCGCGCGCTTGACCTCGTCGATGATCTTCTTGACGCGGCCTTCGAACTCGCCGCGATATTTCGTGCCGGCCACCAGCGGACCGAGCGAGAGCGCCAGCACGCGCTTCTCGCGCAGCGCGCTCGGTACGTCGTTGCGCGCGATGCGCTGGGCGAGCCCTTCGACGATCGCCGTCTTACCCACGCCCGGCTCGCCGATCAGCACCGGATTGTTCTTGCTGCGCCGGGCGAGGATCGAGACGACGCGCTCGACCTCGTCGTCGCGTCCGATGACCGGGTCGAGCTCGTTGCGCCGCGCCGCTTCGGTTAGGTCGCGCGAGTACTGGGCCAGCGTCGAGGGACCGGTGAAGACGCGGCCCAGGTCGCGCAGGGTCGGATTGGGCGCGGCCGGCTCGCCCTTCTCGCCCGCGTTGCCGCGGCGGTTGACCGAGTCGATCGCGAAGGCGGCGCCGCCGACCAATGCGGCGGCGGCCGCGGCCGCCCCGAGGATCGCCAGCGGCGTGCGGCGGCGCCGCTTGGCGCAGTCCGCGCAGACCTCGGCCTCGACCCAGCGCCCACCCCGCATGGCGTAGTCGTGGACGCTGGCCGGTTTCTGCCGGCAGACCTCACAAGTGGCGGTCATCGCACCGTACCTACCCGGCCGGTCGCGGCCCGGTTTCGAGCGCCTACGGGGCGATGCGGTAGACGACCGTGACCGTCTGGCGGATCGAGAGGCTGCCGGGCTGGACGTTGGTCGGCACGTTGGCCTGATACGTGTCCGCCATCCGGAACGCGATCGGCTGCGGTTGATAGAAGACCGGCTGGCTGCCGATGGAGGCGATCCCCGTCAGCCGTACGTGGGCAGCCGCCGCGATCGCTTCGGCCTGGGCGGCCGCGTCGGCGACCGCGGCGGCTTGCGCGGTGCGTTCGACCGTCCGTTCGTCGCGGACGGTGAAGGCGACACCGTCGACGTTCGTGACGCCGGCCGCGACGCCGGCGTCGATCAGCGCGCCGACCTGGTTGACGTCGTCGGTCGTGGCCGAGACGTTGCGGGTCACCACGAAGCCGTAACGCTCGCCGGACTGCGGATTCGGCACGGGCGGGCGCGGCTGGAAGGTGATCCCGAACGAGAGCGTACGCAGGCTGGGGCCGCGGACGCCGAGCGCGTCGAGCTTCGCCGCGAGCGCCGCGTAGGCGGCGTTGTTGGCCGAGGTCGCGGCGGCCGCGCGATCGTCGTTGGTGATGATGCCGAAGGTGACGATCGCCCGGTCGGGGGCGCGTTCGACGACGCCGACGCCCGTCACCGAGAGCGTCGGCGCCGGCGGCGGCTCGGCCGCCGGGGCGGCGGCCGGCAGCGCGACGGCGAGCGCCAACGCCGGAACGGCCACGTGTGCGATGCGTGGGAAGCGTTTCATGTTCACCTCAACGGAGCGGGCAGGCGCCTCGTGCCCGTTTCGGGGCCGGGGTGCGGGGAATCCTAAGGAGCACCGGCGCCGATCCAAGCGCCACGAAACTCGAGGAGAAAGGCTACCGCGTCATCATGAGTATCTTGAGCTGGTTGGTCGTCGGCCTGATCGCGGGGTTGCTCGCGAAATGGGTGGTGCCCGGCGAAGGGCCGGGGGGCATCCTGGGCGACATCGTCGTGGGCATCATCGGTGGGTTCATCGGCGGTTGGCTCTTCAACATGTTCGGCCATACCGGGCTGACCGGGATCAACATCTGGAGCATCGTCGTGGCCTTCGTCGGGGCCGTCATCCTGCTGTTCATCCTGCGCGCGATCAGCGGCCGCCGGGCGACCTACTGACCGCGACACCCCTTCCCGCGGCAGGCGCCGCCCGGGCTTCCGGCGCGGCGCCTGCTGCTTTTGTCGGTAGGAGCCGTCCCCCCGGCCGCGCAACCCCTTCGCCCCATGGCGTACGTCATCACCGAACCCTGCATCGGCACCAAGGACAAGTCGTGTGTGGACGTCTGTCCGGTCGATTGCATTCACGGCGATGACGAGGACACGCAGCTGTTCATCGACCCGGAAGTCTGCATCGATTGCGGCGCCTGCGTCTCCGCCTGCCCGGTCGAGGCGATCTATGCCGATTCCGACGTCCCCGAGAAGTGGAAGAACTTCATCGAAGTCAACGCGGAGTGGTACAAGAAGTAGCCCTTTGAGGCGCGCGTGCGCCGCACGGTCGCCCGCGAGCTGATGGACGAGCCCGTCGACGACGTCGACGAGCTCGCCGGGAACCTGCGCGACATCGCGTTCGCGAACCGCCGCTTGGGCGGAGTTGCGCCGGTGCTGCGCGCGTTGCGTGCGCTCGGCGCGCGCAGCGTGCTCGACGTCGGCTCGGGCCTGGCCGACATCCCGCTCGCGGTCGCGCGGGACGCGCGCGAGCGCGGCACTCAGATTCACCTCACGTGTCTGGACCACAGTGAGCAGATGCTCGCGCTGGCCCGAGAGCGCTGCGATCACCACCCGGATCTGACCTTCGTGCGCGCCGAGGGCACGCAACTGCCGTTCGGCGCAGGCTCGTTCGACGTCGTGCTGTGCACGCTGGCGCTGCATCATTTCGACGGCACGGCCGCGCACGCGCTGCTGCGCGAGCTGCGCCGCGTCGCGCGGGTGACGCCGCTGGTCTGCGATCTGCGCCGCTCGCCGGTGGCGCTGGCAGCGACGTGGCTGTGGTCGCGCACGTCGCGCAACCGCCTGACCCGGCACGATGCGCCGCTCTCGGTGCGCCGCGCCTACACGCCCGGCGAAGCGCTGGCGCTGGCGCGCGCGGCGGGCTGGACGACGCCGGTGGTGCGGCGCGAGCCGTTCTTTCGCATGACGCTGGCGGACGCGCGATGAGCGACGAGGTGGTCGTGGTCGGGGCCGGCCCGGCCGGCAGCGCGACGGCGTTGCTGCTGGCGCGGGCGGGCGCGCGCGTGCGCGTCCTGGAGCGCGCGCAGTTTCCGCGCCGCAAGGTGTGCGGCGAGTACCTCAACGCCGGCGCGCTGGCGGCGCTCGACCGGCTGGGCGTCGGCGAGGCGGCCCGCGCCGCCGGCGCGCCGCTGCACGGCGTGCGGCTCGTCGCGCCCGGCGCCGCGCCGGTCGCGCTGCGGTTCGCGCAGCCGGCACTGGCGTGCGCGCGCGATCGCTTGGACGCGCTGCTGCTCGACGCCGCACGCGCGGCCGGCGCGCAGGTCGAACGCGCGCGCGTCGACGAGCTGCTGCACGCGGACGGCCGCTGTGCGGGCGTGCGCGCGCGCGACGAACGCGGCGAGGTCGTCGAGCGCCGGGCGCGGATCGTCGTCGGCGCCGACGGGACCGGCTCGCTGGTCGCGCGCCGGTTGGGCCTCGCGCGGCCGTCGCGCCGCGGCGCACGCTGGGCGGTCGGCGGTCACTACGCCGGCTTCGGCGCGCTGGACGGGTGCGTCGAGATGTACGTCGGCGGCGGCGCGTACTTCGCGCTCAACCCGCTCGACGCCGATGCGGCCAACGTGATGGTGGTCGTACCGCGGAACCGGCTGGCCCGGTGGGCCGACGACCTCGACGCCGGCGTCGGCGCCGCCGCCGCGGCGCTGGCGCACGGCGCGCGCTCCTTCGCCGGCACCACGCGGCTCGGCGCCCGGGTGAGCGTCGGCCCGCTGGCGCACGACGTGCGCGCGGTCGCCGCGCCGGGCGCGCTTCTGGCGGGCGACGCGGCCGGATTCCTGGACCCGTTCACCGGACAAGGCGTCGCGCTGGCGCTGCTCGACGCGGAGCGCGCGGCCGAGACGGCGCTGCGCGCGTTGCGCGCGCCGGCGGACGAGCCGCGTGCGTTCGCCGCCTACGATCGCGACCGGCGCGCGGACCGGCGCCGGCGACGCGGCCTGTGCCGCGCGGTCGCGCTGCTGGTCGACGTGCCGCCGCTCGCGCGGCGCGCCTCGGCGCGGCTGGCGCGTTCGCCCGAGTTGGGCGCGGCGCTGCTCGACGCGCTGGCGGGGACCCTCGCTCCGCGGCGCGCGTTCGGGCCGGGCGTGCTCGTGCGACTGCTGGCATGATCGTCACCCGTACCGCGATCGAGATCGCGGCCTCGCCCGCGGCGATCTTCGCGCTGGCTTCGGCGACCGAACGGTGGCCCGCGATCCTGCCGCACTACCGCTACGTGCGGGTGATCGAGCAGCTCGGCTCGAGCCGGCTGGTCGCGATGGGCGCGCGCCACGACGGCATCCCGATCGGCTGGGTGGCGCGCCAGACGAACGACGCGAGCACGCCGCACATCGCCTTCCATCACCTGCGCGGGTGGACGCGCGGGATGGACGTCGAGTGGATCTTCGAGCCGCACGGCGACCGCACGCGGGTGACGATCGAGCATCGCCTGGCCTTCCGCTTTCCGTTCGCGGCCGACTGGCTCGGCAAGCACGTCGTCTGCGACTACTTCGTCGACGGCGTCGCGAACAAGACGCTGGCGACGATCAAACGTCTGGCCGAGCAGGGCGCGTGACCGCCGCGCATCGGGTCGCGGTGACGGGCCTGGGCGTGGTGACGCCGCTCGGCATCGGGATCGACGCGTTCTGGTCGAGCGTACTGGCCGAACGGGTCGCGGTCGCGCCGTTGACGCGCTTTCCGACCGACGGCTACCGGTCGGCGATCGCGGCGCAGATCGACGACTTCGCGCCCGACGATTTCCTGAGCACCAAGCGCATCCGTTGGACCGACCGCTTCGCGCAGCTGGCGATCGCGGCCGCGCGGCTGGCCCTCTCCGACGCCGCGTTCGATCCGGCGCGCGCGCCCGGCGAGGTCGCGGTTTCGCTGGGCTCGGCGCTCGGCGGCCTAGCCTACGCCGACGAGCAGCACGACATCTTTCGCGCGCAGGGCTTGGACGCCGTCAAGCCGCTGCTGGCGCTCTCGGTGTTCGGCGGTTCGGCGCCGTGCAACGTCGCGCTCGAGTTCGACCTGCGCGGGCCGGTGCTGGCCAACGGCAACTCGTGCGCGGCCGGCGCCGTCGCGATCGGCGAAGCGTTCCGCGCGATCGCGCGCGGCGACGTGCGCGCCGCGCTCGCCGGCGGGGTCGAGGCGCCGCTCTCGCCGCTCGTGTTCGGCGCCTTCACCGTCATCCGCGCGATGTCGACCAACAACGCTGATCCGGCCGGTGCGAGCCGGCCGTTCGATCGCGCGCGCGACGGCTTCGTCATGGCCGAAGGCGCCGGCGTGCTCGTGCTCGAGCGGCTCGACGACGCGCTCGCGCGCGGGGCGCGCGTCTACGCCGAGATCGCCGGCTACGGGTTGACCAACGACGCCTACCACATGTCGGCGCCGCGGCCCGACGGCTCGGCCAACCTGCGCGCGATGCGCGGTGCGCTCGACGAAGCGGGGCTGACGCCGAACGAGCTCGACGTCGTCAACGCGCACGGCAGCGCGACCGTGCTCGGCGACGCGTGCGAGGCGCTGGCGGTGCGCGCGCTGCTCGGCGAGCGCGCGGCGAGCGTGCCGGTGACGGCGACGAAGGGACAGCACGCGCACGCGCTCGGCGCGACCGGTGCCTGGGAAGCGGCGCTGGCCTGCCGCACGATCGAGCGGGGCGTGATCCCGCGCAGCGTCAACGCCGACGATCTCGACCCGGACTGCGGCCTGGCCGTCACGCGCACGCGCCTCGAGCGCCCGGTACGCAGCGTGCTCTCGAGCTCGGCCGGATTCGGCGGCATCAACGCGGCGTTGGTCCTGCGTGCGCTCTGACCGGCGCGGCGCCGAGCCGCCGGTGCTCGCGCGCGCGGTGGTCAAGGAGTACGGCAGCGGGACGGAGATCGTGCGCGCGCTCGACGGCGTCTCGCTGGCGGTCGAGCGCGGCGAGATGGTCGCGCTCGTCGGTCCCAGCGGGTGCGGAAAGACCACGTTGCTCAACCTGATCGGCTGCATCGACGTGCCGAGCAGCGGCGAGGTGCTGGTCGAAGGCGCCTCGACGCTGGCGCTCGGCGACGACGCGCTGACGGCGCTGCGCCGCGAGCGGATCGGCACCGTCTTCCAATTCTTCAACCTGCTACCGGCGATGCGGATCGCCGACAACGTCGGGCTGCCGCTGGCGCTGCAGCGCGTCGAGCGCGCCGAGATCGCCACCCGCGTGCGTGCCGCGTTGGCGCAGGTCGGCTTGAGCGAGAAGGCGCACGCGTTCCCGGCCGATCTCTCCGGCGGTCAGCTGCAGCGCGCCGCGATCGCGCGCGCGATCGTGCACCGCCCGGCGATCGTGCTGGCGGACGAGCCGACCGGAAACCTCGACTCGCAGACCGGCGCCGGCGTGCTGGCGCTGCTGCGCGCGCTGGCCGACGGCGGCGAGACGATCGTGCTGGCCACGCACAGCGCCGAGGCGGCGGCGATCTGCGACCGCACGATCGCGATGCGCGACGGCCGCTTGGCGTGAGCGCGTTGCCGCTGCTGCGCGCGCTGGTGCTCGGGCCGTGGCGCGCGGACCGGCTGCGCTCGCTGGTCACGCTGGTCGCGGTGGCGCTGGCGGTCGCGATCGGGCTGGCGATCGATCTGGCCGACGCGACGGCGATCGCCTCGTTCGCCTCGAGCGTCGACGTCGTCTCGAACCACGTCACGCTGCAGGTGCTCGGCATCGGCAGCGGCTTCGACGAGCGCGCGCTGCTGCGCGTGCAGGCCGTCCCCGGCGTCGAGCTCGCCGCGCCCGCGATCGAGGACACGCTGACGGTCGGCGTGCGGCGCGGCGATCCGTTCGGGGGCGAGGTGCTGCGCGTGCTGGGCGTCGATCTGCTGCGCCCGTTGCCGGGCGTCGCGCCCCCGCCGCAGGCGACGCCGGGATCGCCGGGCGCGACGGCCGTCGATCCGTGGGTGCTGGTGAACGGCCATGGCGCCCTGGTGTCGGCGGCGTTGGCGGCACGCCATCGCTGGCGCGTCGGCCAGACGATCCACGCGCTCGCCGCCGATCGCGCCGTCGTGCTGCGGCTGGCGGGGATCGTGCCCAGCGGCAGCGTGCGGATCGACTCGAGCGTCGTGTTCGTCGACGTCGCGACCGCGCAAGAGGTGTTCGGCAAGATCGGCCTGCTCGACCGGATCGACTGCGTGGTCGCGCCGGCGCGCCTGGCCGCCGTGCAGCGCGCGCTCGAGGCCGTCGTTCCGGCGGGCGCGCGCGTCGTGCGGCCGGCGACGCGCACGCGCGAGATCGAGCGCATGCTGCAGAGCTTCCGCCTCAATCTCGAAGCGCTGGCGTGGATCGCGCTCTTGGTCGGGATGTACCTGGTCTACAACGCGGTCGCGATCTCGGTCGTGCAGCGGCGCGCCGAGATCGGCACGGTGCGCGCGCTCGGCGCGAGCCGCGCGGCCGTGTTCCGCACCTTCGTGGCCGAAGGTGCGCTGCTGGGCGGCGCCGGCTCGCTGGCCGGGCTCGCGCTGGGCGCCGCGCTCGCGACGCTGGCCGTCGGCGCCGTCTCGCGCACCGTCGACTCGCTCTACGTCGCCTCGCACGCCGACCGTGTGCTGTTCACGCCGGGGCCGTTCGTCCTCGCGTTCGCGCTGGGCGTGCTGGCGTCGGTCGTCGCGGCCGCAGTGCCGGCGCTGGACGGCGCCGCGACGCCGCCCGCGATCGCGATGCGCGCGCGGGGCTTTGAGCGCCCGCGGCGGGGGATCGCGCGCCGGGCGACGCTCGTCGCGTTGGGCTGCTTCGGGCTGGCGGCAGCGTGCGCGCGCGTCCCGGCGCTCGACGGCGTGCCGGTGTTCGGCTACGCGGCGGGGCTGCTGCTGATCGCGGGCGGCTCGCTGCTGGCGCCGGCCGGCGTCCTGCTGCTCGCGCGCGCCGGACGCGCGCTCAGCGCGCGCCGTCCGATCGTCGCGCTGGCCGCCGCCAACGTCGGCGGCGCGCCGTTGCGGGTCGCCGTCGCGGTCGCCTCGTTGGCGATCGCGATCGCGATGATGGTCGCGGTCGGCGTCCTGGTCGCCTCGTTCCGCACCACCGTCGTCGCCTGGGCGAACGAGACGCTGCGCGCCGACTTGTTCGTGCGCCCGCTGGCGCTCGGCGACGCTTCGACCGACGCGCGCTTCTCGGCGGGCGTCGTGCGCGCGATCGCGCGCGTTCCGGGCGTCGCATCCGTCTCGACCTTCCGCGCGGTCACGATTCCCTACGGCGGACGGTTGACGACGCTGGGCGCGACGGATCTGGCCCAGCTCGGCCGCAGCGGGCCCCAGCTGCGGCTGCTGGGCGGTGCCCGAGCCGCGCAGCTGGCACGCGCCGTTCCCGGCACGCGCGACGTGCTGATCTCCGAGCCGTTCGCGTCGAAGTTCGGCGTGGGGACCGGGGACCGCATCGCGCTGCCGACGCCGTCGGGCGTCACGTCGTTCACGGTGGCGGCCGTCTACAACGACTACTCGTCGGACGGCGGGGTGGTGCTGCTCGACCGGCGCACCTTCGTGCGGCTCTTTCACGACGACGCCGTCAACTCGATCGCGATCGACGCGTCGCCGGGCGTCGACCTGGACCACTTGCGCACCGCCGTCTACCGGGCGGTCGCGCCGCATCGCGTGCTGGTCGAAACGAACCGCGAGCTGCGCGCGCTGGTCGTGCAGGTCTTCGACCGCACCTTCGCCATCACGTACGCGCTGGACGTCATCGCGATCGCGATCGCCGTGCTGGGCGTCGTCTCGACGCTGTTCGCGCTGGTGCTCGAGCGCCGCCGTGAGTTCGGCATCCTGCGCTATCTGGGGCTCTCGACCGGCGGCGTGCGCGCGACGGTCCTGACCGAAGCGGCCGGCGTCGGTCTACTCGGCGCGGGGCTGGGCGTCGGGCTCGGTTTCGTCCTGTCGCTGCTGCTGATCTTCGTCATCAACCGTCAGGCCTTCGGCTGGCTGATCGAGCTGCACGTGCCGTGGGCGTTCTTGGGCGAGACGGTGCTGCTGGTGCTGGCCGCGGCGGTGCTGGCCGGCCTCGCGCCGGCGCGGATCGCCGCGCGCATCCGCACCGCCGACGCGGTGCGCGGCGAATGATCCGGCTGACGGCGCTGTTCTTGGCCGCGCTCGGTTTCGCGAACGCGCGGCTGCCGTGGCACTTCGTCTTTCCGCGCGATCACGCGGCGCACGTCGCGTACCAGAGCGAGTGGTGGTATTTCACCGGCCACCTGGCGACGCGTGAGGGCCGGCGTTTCGGCTACGAGCTGACGTTCTTCCGCTACGGCCTGCGTCCCGGCGATCCGACGCCGGCGCCGGGTCAATCGCGTTGGCGCGGCAACCAGCTCTATCCGGCGCATCTGGCGCTGACCGACGAGCGCGGACGGCGCTTCGTCTACGACGAGGTGCTCGCGCGCGAAGCGCTGGGGATGGGCCGTGCTTCGACGCGCGCGCTCGACGTCGCCGTCGACGACTGGACGCTGCGCGGCGACGGCCCGTTCCGGTTGCACGCGCGCGGCGCGGGGTTGACGCTCGACCTCGTCCAGAGCGCCGAGAAGCCGCCCGCGATCCACGGCCGGAACGGCGTCTCGCTCAAGGGGGCGTGCGCGACCTGTGCCTCGCACTACTACTCGCTCACGCGGCTGCGCACGCGCGGCACGCTCGTCTACGACGGCGTGCGCAGCGCCGTCGGCGGCCTCTCGTGGATGGATCACGAGTTCGGCTCCGACGAGCTGCAGCCCGACGAAGCCGGTTGGGATTGGTTCGCGATCCAGCTCGACGACCGCCGCGAGATCATGGACTACCGGCTGCGCCGCCGCGACGGGACCGCCGTGCCCGAGTCGAGCGGCTCGCTGGTCGACGCGCGCGGGCGCGTGCATCCGCTCGCACTGGCCGACGTCGCGGTCGGCGCGACCGGGCGCTGGACCAGCCCGCATACGCACGGCGTCTATCCCAGCGGGTGGCGCGTGCGCGTTCCACGCGCGCGGCTCGACCTCGTGCTGACGCCGGTGCTGGCGGATCAGGAGCTGGCCGACGGCGCGGGCGGTGTCGCGTATTGGGAAGGCGACGTCGACGTGTACGATGCGGCGAGCGGACGGCATCTCGGCGTCGGGTACGTCGAGCTGACGGGCTACGCCGGCGCGCTCGCTCTGTAGCAGGCCGTACCCTCGCCCATCTACGCCTACGAGTCGACGTTCTGGGAACCGCTCTTCGCGTCGACCGGCTGTTGCAGTAAGGGTCATCGCGAGAGGGCACCGAAGCCGTCTCGCGATGACGCTTCGCGAAGCGAACGCGCAAGGGTTCATGCACCGCGAGCGCACGCGCTACCGGGCCGGAACCAGCCCGCTGCTCGGCCTCGTGCTCGAGCCGGCGGCGGGCGAGGGCGCGATCGTCGACGTCGCCGACATCGCCGAGCTGCACGCCGTCACGTTCGCGCCCAGCCGGGCGGCGACGATCGGCGCGTTCGCGGCGCCCGCAGCGTTGGCCGACGCGCCGCACCTGTGCCCAGCGGACTTGTCCGCCGCCGGCATTCGCATGCGGCTGGCGCTGCACGACGCGCGCGTCACCGTCTACGGACTCGGTCGCACGCGCACGGTCCCGGTCGACGGACTGACGCTGGCGCCGTACGAGCTGCCGGCGGTGATCGAGGTTCCGGCGCCCAAGCCCGGCCTGGGCGTCGCGGAACGCCGGATCGTGCAGCGCGAAGGCGGCCACGCGATCGCGCTCGGCGTCACCGTCGCGCTGCGCGTCTCGCTGCTGGGCCGGTTCGAGAACGTGCGCATCCTGGTCGACGTCGGCGGCGAGGTGCGACGCGCCGCCGACGCCGAGAAGGCGCTCGAGAAGCAGCGCGTCGAGCGCGATCGCTTCCCCGAGGTCGCGCGGATGGGTGCGAACGCCGTGCCGGGCGCCGACGCGCGCGCCAGCGCGATCCAGCGCGCGGTCGTGCCGCTGACGATGGCCGCGCTGCGCGACGCCTTCGCCGAAGCGCGCGCCGGCGCCTAAATGTGTTCGACGGTGCGGATCTCGGGGACGTCCTCGCGGACGACCGCTTCGATCCCGCCTTTGAGCGTCGCGTTCGAGGCGGGACAGCCGCCGCAAGCTCCGATCATCTGCACGTATGCGACGTCTTCCTTGATGTCGATGAGCCAGACGTCGCCGCCGTCGCGGCGGATCGCCGGCCGAATCCGGTCCAGGGCCGCTTCGACGCGGTCCTGGACCGAGAGGGTCGTCATTCAGTCACCGTAGTTCTTGAGCAGCTCGTGCATGCGGCCGGACATCGCGACCGCGTCGTCCCAGTGGCGCTGCCACATGTTCCGACCGAAGATCAAGCCGACGCAGCCGGCCTCCATCGCCAGGTGCGCCTTCTCGATGGTCGCGTCGTCGCCGAGCTTCGAGCCGCCCGACACGAGCACCAGCGTGCGGCCCGCCGACTTCACGACCTTGCGCAAGCCGTCGAGCTCGCTCATCGTCAGCGTGTTGTACGGCTTGGGCGCCGCGGGCGCGGCCTCTTCGGCGTTCGGCACGTTGAGCTTGACGATGTCGGCGCCGATCTCGCAGGCGACGCGCGCCGCGTAGTCGACCGCGTAGAGCGAGTCCTGACCGCCTTTGGCCTTGATCGCCGAGCCGCGCGGATACGACCACACGATCAGCGGCATGCCGTACTTCTCGCACTCGCGGCGCACCTCGTTGGCCTGCGCGATGTCGATGTCTTGCGACGGCGAGCCGACGTAGAGCGTGTAGCCGACGGCGCTCGCGCCCAGCCGCACCGCGTCCTCGACGCTCGAGGTCATCGACGAGAACGACTCGTCGTCGGGCGGCACGTTGGTCTTCCCGTTGACCTTGAGCACCAGCGGCACTTTGCCGGCGTAGGCTTTGTGATACTTCTCCGCCAGGCCGATGTGGTAGGCGATGCCGGAGAAGTTGCCCGCGACGGCCAGCCGCAGCACCCAGTCGGTGTCGATCGCGTCGGGGTTGTCGAAGAAGTCGACCGGACCGTGCTCGAGCCCTTGGTCGATCGGCAACAGCATCAGCGTCCCGTTGGCCGGGCCGTGCTGGTACATCATCGAGTACAGCCGCGCGCGCTTCCCGGTCGAGAGGTTGAGGTCGTCGAACGTCGGGCGGCGGATCGAAGCGAGCATGTCGTGCGGTTCCCCTTGGTAATCGAGTGCGTCGGCCGCACCGCTTCGCGCGGCCGGACTCCCGTCCATTGTGCCCCGCCGGCCCGGCGCGCGCAACGACGCCGGTCGCCGCCGCCGGGCGCTCAGCGGGCCCCGGCGGTCAGCCCGAAGGCCAGCGCCAGCCCGCTCGCCGTGGTCGCGTAGAAGGCCACCCCGCCCAGCGCGACGCGCGCCGGCCGCCAGTCGCCGCGCGCGCACAGGACCAGGCCGACCGCGCAGGCCAGCGCCGGCAAGCCGAGGGCCGCGACGGCCGGCGAGCCGCCGGCGCGCACCAGCGCCCACGCGGTCGCCAGGACGGCGCCCGCCAGGACCAGCGGCAGTCGAACGAAGGTCGTCGCCGGCCCCCAGCGGACGACCCAGGTCCGCTTCCCGCCACCGGCGTCCTCGCCGCAGTCGGGCAGCTCGACGCACAGCATCATCGCCACCATCGCCAGCAGGGGGCCGGTCAGCACCGGCAGCAGCACCGGGTCGAGCCGGCCGGCGAAGGCGGCATCGGCCGCCGCCGGCACCAGGCCGGCCACGACCAGCGCGGCGTCCACCTCGCCCAGGCCACGCGCGGCCAACCGCAGCGGCGGCGCTGAGTAGAGCCACCCCCCGGCCAGGATCGCCGCGCCGAGCACCGCGACCAGCGGGTCGCCCACCAGCGCGAAGCGGGCCGCCGCCAGCGCGCCCAGGGCCGCGCACGCGAGGGCCGCGCGCAGGGCGACCACCGGCGCGAGCGCGCCGCCGGCCGCGACGACGCCGCTGCCGCCCGACCAGGCGGTTCGGCGCGCGCCCGCGTCGGTCTCGCGGTCGAAGTAGTCGTTCGCGTAGTGGACCATCAGGTGGAACGCGCTGACCATCGCCTGGACCCACAGATAGGTCGCGAGCGTGACGGCATGGCCGCTCCACGCCGCCACGGCCGCGCCCAGACCGACGCCGGCGATGCCACCGAAGAGAAAGAGCGGGCGCGAGAGGCGGACGAACGCGATCAACGCGCGGGCGGATCGGGCGAAGCCCGAACGCGACGGCTTCGGCGCAGCCGAAGCCACTAGAAGAGTGCGGCGAAGAGGGCTTCGTCGTCGTCGGGTGCGGCGTTCGGCGTCGTCAGCAGCTTCTCGCCGGTGAAGACCGAGTTCGCGCCGGCCATGAACGCCAGCGCCTGTATCCCCGCGCCCAGCTCCTTGCGGCCGGCCGACAAACGCACGCGCGCGCGCGGCATCGCGATGCGCGCGACCGCGACCGCGCGGACGACTTCGAACCCGTCGACCGCCGGCCGGCCGCCCAGCGGCGTGCCCGCGACGCTGACCAGCGCGTTGATGGGCACGCTCTCGGGGTGCGGGTCGCGGCGCGCCAAGACGCCGAGCATCGCGACCCGGTCGGCGCGCGTCTCGCCCATTCCGACGATGCCGCCGCAGCACACGCCGATCCCGGCCGCCTCGACCGCGTCGAGCGTGCGCAGCCGGTCCTCGTAGGTCCGCGTGTGGATGATCCGCGGATAGAAGTCGGGGCCGCTGTCGAGGTTGTGGTTGTACGCGGTCAAGCCGGCCTCGGCCAGCGCGCGCGCCTGGTGCGGCTCGAGCATCCCCAGCGTGACGCAGGCTTCCATCCCCAACGCGCGCACCCCGCGAACCATCGCCAGGACCGCGTCGAACTGCGGGCCGTCCTTGACGCTGCGCCAGGCCGCGCCCATGCAGAAACGCGACGCGCCGTCGTCTTTCGCCGCGCGGGCCGCGGCCAGCACGACCTCGACGTCGAGCAGCGCTTCGGCCTGCACGCCGGTCGCGTAGCGTGCCGACTGCGGGCAGTACGCGCAGTCCTCGGGGCAGCCGCCGGTCTTGACGCTCAGCAGCGTCGCGCGCTGCACGTCGGCCGGATCGTGGCACGCGCGGTGCACGCCAGCAGCGCGGTAGACCAAGTCGAGCAACGGCAGGTCGGCGAGTGCTTGCAGCTCCGCGTCGGTCCAATCGTGACGGATCGGCGCGGGGTGCGGACGGAGCTCGGTGCTGGCGGGCATCGTGCCCGAGCTTCGCGGGGGAGCGCGGACGACCTTGACGGAAGGGCGGCGCGTGAGCAAGCACGTCGGCGTGGTCGGTATCGGTGCGATGGGCGAGCCGATGGCGGCATCGCTCCTGCGCGCGGGGTTCGCGGTCAGCGTGTGCGCGCATCGCAATCGCGAGCCGCTCGCGCGGCTGGTCGCGCTCGGCGCGAGCGACGGCGGCGATCCGGCCGGCGTCGCCGCCGCGAGCGAGGTCGTCGTCACGTGCGTACCGGACGCGCCGCAGGTCGACGAGACGCTGTTCGGCGAGCGCGGGGTCCTCGCCGGTGCCAAGCGCGGGACGCTGGTCATCGACATGTCGACCATCTCGCCGGTCGCGACGCGCGCCTTCGACGAGCGCCTGCGCGCGGCCGGACTGCGCTTCGTCGACGCGCCGGTTTCCGGCGGTCCGGCGCGCGCGACCACCGGCACGCTGACCATCATGGTCGGCGCGTCCGACGCCGATTTCGCCGACGCCGAACCGGTGCTGCGCGGGATGGGAACACCCAACCACCTGGGCCCCGTCGGCATGGGCGAGGTCGTCAAGCTCGTCAACCAGATCATCATCTCGAACGTGATGATCGCCAACGTCGAAGCGTTCGTGTTCGCGGCCAAGGCCGGCGCCGACGTGCAGAAGGTGCGCGAGGTGATCCTGACCGCGACGGGCCAGAACTACCTGCTGCAGAACTGGTTGCCGCAGAGCTGGCTGGCCGGTTCGCTCAAGCCGGGCTTCATGCTCGACCTGCTGCGCAAGGACCTCGCCGCCGCGCTCGACTCGGCCCGCGCGCTGGGTACGACCATGCCGGCCTCCGCGCTCGCCTATCAGCTCTACACCGCGAGCTCGGGTGAAGGGCACGGGCGCGACGACTACTCGAGCGTCGCCACCATCTACGAGCGCGCGGCCGGCGTACGGGTCGCGCAGCCGGCCGAAGCTCCCGTCTAGTCGCGTCGTTTCGAGCGCTCCGATGCTCTTCGGTGCCATCGACGTCGGCACGAACTCGATCCACCTGATCGTCGTCGAGCTCGACGCCGCGTTCGACACCTCGCGCGTGGTCTACAAAGCGCGCGAGATGGTGCGGCTGGGCAGCGACGACGCGCTGGTCAGCGGCCGGCTCTCGCGCAAGGCGATGGAGCGCGGGGTCGAAGCGATCGCGCGCTTCGTCGAAGCGGCGCACGTCCGCGGTGCCGAGCGCATTCGCGCGGTCGCGACGTCGGCCGTGCGCGAGACCGAGAACGGCGAGGAGTTCCGGGCGCTGGTCGAGGCGCGCACCGGCGTTCCGCTGGAGATCCTCGACGGCGACGAGGAGGCGCGGCTCATTCACTTGGGCGTCGCCAGCGGCTTCCCGATCTACGACCGCGTCGCGTGCATCGTCGACATCGGCGGCGGTTCGACCGAGCTGGTCGTCGCCGACGGCGAGCGTCCGTATCTGGTCGACTCGGTCAAGCTCGGCAGCCTGCGTCTGTACGACGCGTTCTTGCGCGGGCGCAGCGATCCGCTGCGCGCGGCGCAGCGATTGGACGCGTACGTCGCGGACGTCGTCGGCCCGGTCGCCGAGCGCGTGCGGCACTACCAGCTCGATCTCGCGCTGGGGACGTCCGGCACCATCATGGGGCTGGCCTCGCTCGACGCGGCGGCGCGGGGCCTAGCGATCAAACGCGTTCACGGCTACACGCTGCGGCGCTCGCGTCTGGAGGCGCTGCAGCGGCTGATGCTGCCGATGAGCGAAGCCGAGCGGCGGCGCATGCCGGGGATGAACCCGCGCCGCGCCGACATCATCGTCGCCGGCAACGCGGTGCTGATCGGCGTTCTGCAGCTGCTGGGCCGCGAGGAGCTCATCGTCTGCGAGCGCGCGCTGCGCGACGGCGTCGTGGTCGACTTGGCGCGCCGCGACCGCGAGCTGGCGGACCGGCTCGGCGACGCGCGCGCGCGCCGGCTGGCCGCGGTCGAACGGATGGCCTCGCGCTACGAGCATTTGGGCGGCCATCAACGGCTGGTGGCGCGCCTGGCGCTCGAGCTGTTCGAACGGCTGGCGCCGCTGCACGGGTTGGCACCACCGGACCGCGACCTGTTGTGGGCCGCGGCGATGCTGCACGGGATCGGACGCTTCATCGCCGAGAGCGGGCATCACAAGCACGCCGCCTACCTGATCCGCAACACGCCGCTCGAGGGCTGGCGTGACGAAGAGCTGCAGCTGGTGGCGTTGATCGCGCGCTATTACCGCAAGTCGATGCCCAAGCCGACGCACCCGGAGTTCATGGCCCTCGCGCCGACGGACCGCCGCCGGGTCGAGATGCTGGCCTCCCTGCTGCGGATCGCCGACGCCCTGGACGTCCGGCATCTGGGCGTGGTGACGGAAGTCGCAGCCGTCCAGCAGATCGGCCGGGTCGTCATCGCGGCGCAGGCCGACGGCGACGTGGCGGGCGAAGTGAGCAAAGCGATGGAGAGAGCCGACTTGTTCGAGCGGACCTTTGGCGTCCGCATCGCCGTCGAGGCGCTCGAAGGGGCTCGCGCATGACCGCCTTGCTGGCACCGCGGAAGAAGATTCTCCTGGTCGACGACGAGGCCGCGATCGTCCATTCCCTGCGCTACAACCTCGAGAAGAACGGCTACGCGGTGACGACTGCCGGCGACGGCCGGACCGCGATCGCGTTGGCGCAGTCCGAGCACCCCGACCTGGTCGTGCTCGACATCATGCTCCCGCTGCTCGACGGAATCGAGGCTTGCAAGGAGATCCGCAAGACGTCGACCGTGCCGATCATCATGCTCACCGCGAAGGACCAAGAGTTCGACAAGGTCCTCGCGCTCGAGCTCGGCGCCGACGACTACGTCACCAAGCCATTCTCGCTGGGCGAGATCATGGCGCGCATCAAGGCGCGGCTGCGCCGCGTCGAGGTCGACGCCGACGAGCGCGACGAGTCGATCACCGCCGGCACGATCACCATTGACCCGGCACGGCAACGGCTGGTCGTGCGCGAGCACGAGGTCGCGCTGGCGCCGAAAGAGTTCCGGCTGCTGCACGTGCTGATGGAGAACCGCGGCCGGATCGTCACCCGCCAGATGCTGCTCGAGAAGGTCTGGGGCTACGACTTCGAGGGCGAGCACCAGACGATCAGCGTCCACATCCGCTGGCTGCGCGAGAAGATCGAGATCGACCCCAACAATCCGCGGCACATCATCACCGTGCGCAGCCGCGGCTACATGTTCAAGGAGTGATCGGCGTCGACGTCGTCGCCGGCCTGATCGGAGCGCTCGCCGGCGCCGCCGTCACCATCCTCGCGGGGCGCGCGCTGGGCCGCCGCAGCGAGCCGCAGCGCGCGCCGCAAGCGCACGACGTACAGGACGGTGAGCCCGCGGTGCGCCTGGTGCGGGTGCTGCCGTTTCCCGCCTTCCTGGCCGATCCGCGCGGGCGGGTGCGCGTTTTCAACGCCGCCGCCGGCGAGCTGTTCGGCGTCGATCCCGAGCGCGCGGTCGGCCGCGCGCTGATCGAGGTCATCCCCTCGGTGCTGCTCGAGCGCATGCTGCACGCCGCGCTGCTCGGCGAGACGCGCACGCGCGACGTCGCCTTCGGCAGCGGCGCGCGCGAGCGGTTCGTCGCCGTCACCGTGCAGCCGTACGAGGGCGGCGCGATGGCGATCGCGACCGACCGGACCGCGCTGATCGCCGCCGAACGCGTGCGGCACGAGTTCATCAGCGACGTCTCGCACGAGCTGCGCACGCCGCTCTCGGCGATGAAGCTGATGCTCGAGACGGTCCTGTTGGCCGACGACGACGCCGAAGCGCGGGCGCTGTTCTTGCCGCAGATCGCCGACGAGGTCGAGCGGATGGTGCGGCTGGTCGAAGATCTGCTCGAGCTGGCGCGTTCGGAGTCGGGAACGGTCCCGCTGCGGCGCGAGCGCTTCGACTTGGGCGAGATCGCGACCAGCGCGCTCAACACCTTCACCCAGCGTGCCGACGCGCTCGAAGTCGAGCTGGACCTGGACGCCCCCGAACGCGTCGAGGTCGAGGCCGATCGCGGGCGCCTGATCCAAGTCGCGATGAACCTGGTCGACAACGCACTGCGCCATACGCCCGCGCTGGGCAAGGTCACGGTCGAAGTCACGCGCGCGGGCGAGCACGCGCTGCTGATCGTGCGCGATACCGGCGCGGGGATCCCGTACGCGGACCTGCCGCGCATCTTCGAGCGCTTCTACGTCGTCGACCGCTCGCGTTCGCGCGAACGGGGCGGGACGGGCCTGGGACTGTCGATCGCCCGCAACCTGGTCGAGGCCCACGGAGGAACCCTGACGGCCGAGTCGATCTATGGTCACGGAGCGACCTTCACCATGCGTTTACCGTCCGGCGGAGCAGCCGAGCCGAGCATTAAGGCGCCTTAATATTACCTTAAGGTCGGCTTACGATGGGCTTGGGACGATGCGTCTGGGCCACTCGTAAGCCAGTCGGCCCTCGTCCTCATGCCTAGCCATCGGAGGTTCATTCACGTGAAGCGGAACGCTGCGCTCGCAGCACTGCTCGTTGGTTGCTCGGCCGCCGCGCTCGCCGCGCCGGCGTTCGCCGCGACCAACATCACCATCGCCGGTTCGACGGCGCTCTTGCCGCTCGTCAAAGACGCCTCGGAGGCGTACCAGAAGGCGCATCCCGACGTGCAGATCAGCGTTTCGGGCGGCGGTTCCGGCACGGGGATCAATCAGGTCGCGGCCAAGGCGATCGACATCGGCGACTCGGACATCCAGGCTCCCGGCCATCCCGAGCTGCACGACAACCGCGTCGCGGTCATCGGCTTCGCCGTCGTGACGAACCCCGACGTCAAGATCAAGAACCTGAGCAAGGCGCAGCTGCAGGCCATCTTCTCGGGCAAAGCCACCACCTGGAAGCAGTTCGGCGGTCCGGACGAAAAGATCGTCGTCATCAACCGTCCGCGCAACTCGGGGACGCGCGCGGTCTTCACCAAGACCATCATGGGCTCGACGCCGGTCAACGAGAGCGGTTTGGTCGAGGACGCGACGGGAACGGTCGTCAGCGTCGTCAAGACGACGCCGGGCGCCATCTCGTACGCCGCGTTCAGCGGCACGCGCAACTCGGGGCTGAACGAGCTGTCGATCGACGGCGTGGCGCCGACCGACGACAACATTCGCTCCGGCAAGTACCCGGACTGGTCGTACGAGCACATGTTCACCCAGGGTGAGCCGACCGGCGAGATCGCCAAGTTCATCGATTTCGTGGCGAGCTCGAAGGATCTCGTCGAGAAGGACGGATTCATCCTCATCGGCTCGATGAAGGTCAAAGAAACCGACCGCTGATCGGTTTCGCAACCTGAAGGCTTCGGAAGGGCGGCCGGCGCAGTCGCCCTTCCGGTCTTTCTTCCGGAGCAACGTCGCCGCGTGATCGCCGTCCAAGCCCGCCGCTCGCATCGCACCGAGCGCATCGCCGTCATCGGCCTGCGTCTCGCTGCCGGCTTCGTCATCATCGCGATGGCGGCACTCCTGCTGTACCTCGCGTGGGAGGGGACGAAGACGTTCTACGTCGACAAGTTCCCGCTCTGGAAGTTCCTGTTCACGACCTCGTTCGACCCGGACAACAAGCAGGTCGGTGCCGGCGTCTTCATCGTCGGCACGATCACGGTCACGCTGTTCGCGATCTTGGTCGGCGGCCCGTTCGGCATCGCGGTCGGCGTGTTTCTCTCCGAGATCGCGCCGCGGCGGATGACCCAAGTTCTCAAGCCCGCCATCGAAGTGATGGTCGGGATTCCGTCGGTCGTCTACGGCTGGCTGGGCCTCACGCTGCTGGTGCCGCTGATCCGCACCCGCACCAGCTCGCCGAGCGGCTTCGGGCTGGCGGCGGCGGGCATCGTGCTCGCGATCATGATCTTGCCGACCGTCATCACGCTGAGCGAGGACGCGTTTCGCTCGCTGCCGGGTTCGTTGAAGGAAGGCTCGCTCGCACTGGGGGCGACCCGCTTCCAGACGATCGTGCGCGTGCTGCTGCCCAGCGCGTCGAGCGGTCTGGCGGTCGCGCTGATCCTGGGCATCGCACGCGCGATCGGTGAGACGCTGGCGATCCAGATGGTGATCGGGAACGCGACGCAGCTGCCGCTGGGGATCTTCTCGCCGACGGCCGCGCTGACGACCGAGATCGTCACCGACATGCCCGGCGCCACCGAGGGCACGCTGCTCGAGCACGCGCTGTTCTCGATGGCGTTCCTGCTGCTGCTGATCGCGATGCTGTTGATCGTGTTCGTACGGCTGGCCCTGCGGAAGCGCACCTGATGGCCGCCGTCACGACGATCGCGCCGCGCAGCGTCTCCGCGACCGGCAGCGTCCGCAACCGGCGCATCGCCGACATGACCGCGACGGTCGTGCTGTGGGTGATGGCATCGAGCATCATCGTGATGCTGGCCGCTTTCATCATCTACATGGTCTATCTGGGGTGGAGCGCGCTGACGCCCTCGTTCATCTTCGGCGTGCCGCAAGAGACCACGGCCGGCGGCGGCATCGGGCCCGAGATCTACAACTCGTTCTACATCCTGATCCTCACGCTGGTCTTCACCGTGCCGATCGCCGTCGCTGCCGGCATCTACTTGCAGGAGTACTCGCAGCCCGGACGCTTCCGCGGCGTCGTGCAGTTCAGTGCCGAGTCGCTGGCGACGATCCCATCGGTCGTGATGGGGCTCTTCGGCCTGTTGGTGTTCGTCTATCTCTTCAAGTGGCACTTCACGGCGCTCGGCGGCGCGCTGACGCTGACGCTCTTGAACCTGCCGGCGCTCATGCGCGTCACGCAGGAAGCGCTCTCGAGCGTCCCCGACACGCTGCGCGAGGCGTCGATGGGGATGGGCGGGACGAAGTGGCAGACGATCACGCGAGTCGTCTTGCCGAGCGCGATCGGTCGCATGACGACCGGCGTCGTCTTGATCGCCGGCCGCATCTTCGGCGAGACCGCGGCCTTGATCTTCACCGCCGGGCTGAGCGTGCCGTACAACAACCCGTACAGCCTGAGCCCGTGGCGCCCCGCCGAAACCCTCGCCGTTCACTTGTGGTACTCACACTCCGAGTCGATCGTCCCCGATGTCGCGCGCATCGGCAACGGCTCCGCGCTCGTGCTGCTGATCATGGTGCTCTTGTTCAACCTCTCGGCGCGCATCGTCGGGCGCCAGCTGACCAAACGATTCACCGGGAGAGCGGAATGATCGAGATGACCGAATCGGCTGCCGCGACCACCAACAAGCTCGTCGCCTCGGACGTGGACGTCTACTACGGCAACTTCCGGGCCATCAAGAGCGCGTCGCTGGCGATGAAGGCGCAGAAGGTCACCGCCCTGATCGGACCGTCCGGCTGCGGCAAATCGACCTTCCTGCGCGCGCTCGACCGCATGCACGATCTCACGCCCGGCGCCCGCGTCGAAGGCCAGATCCTGCTCGACGGCGAGGACATCTACGGCCCCGACGCCGATCCGGTCGTCATCCGCCATCGCATCGGAATGGTCTTCCAGCGCCCCAACCCGTTCCCCAAGACGATTTTCGAGAACGTCATCTACGGCCCGCGCATCCACGGCGAGCGCAATCGCACCAAGCTGCAGGAGATCGCCGAGCACGCGCTGCGCGGCGCGGCGTTGTGGGACGAGGTGAAGGATCGCATGCAGCGTTCGGCGCTCGACCTTTCCGGCGGTCAACAGCAGCGTCTGTGCATCGCCCGCGCGATCGCGCTCAACCCCGAAGTGCTGCTGATGGACGAGCCGGCCTCGGCGCTCGACCCGATCGCGACCTCCAAGATCGAAGACCTGATCGGCGAGCTCAAGGAGCACTATACCGTCGTCATCGTCACGCACTCGATGCAGCAAGCGGCACGCATCTCCGACGACACCGCGTTCTTCCACCTGGGTGAGATCGTCGAGGTCGGGCCGACCAGCCGGATCTTCACCCACCCCAAGGAAAAGCGCACCGAGGACTACATCACCGGCCGCTTCGGGTGATCCGCAGGCGCCGCTGAGCGGGCGGCGCGAAGATCGGCGGGATGACCGTTCCGACCACTGCCGAGCGCCCGGGCGCGACGTCGGCGATCCCCGCGACCATGCGCGCGCTGCGCAAGACGACCGCCGCCGCCGGCTTCAGCCTCGAGCACGTCCCCGTCCCCGCGATCGGGCCGACCGACGTCCTGATCCGCGTCGGCACGGTCGGCTTGTGCGGCACCGACCTGCACATCTACGGCTGGGACCATTGGGCCAAGCGGCGGGTCAAGCTGGGAACGACGATCGGTCACGAGTTCATGGGCACGGTCGCGGCGGTCGGCAGCGCGGTGACCGCCTTCGCGGTCGGCGACCGCGTCTCGGCCGAAGGCCACCTCGCCTGCGGGATCTGCTCGCTCTGCCGCACCGGTCAGGCCCACATCTGCGAACACGTGCAGATCATCGGCGTCGACACCGACGGCGCGTTCGCGGACTACATCCGCATGCCGGAGTCGAACGTGTGGAAGCTCGACCCGTCGATCCCCGACAGTTGGGCGGCCGTCTTCGATCCGCTCGGCAACGCCGTCCACACGGTCATGGCGGCCGACGTCTCGGTGAAGTCGGTCGTCATCACCGGCGTCGGCTCGATCGGGTTGATGGCGATTCCGGTCGCGCGGGCCGCCGGCGCGGCGAAGGTCTTCGCGATCGACGTCAACCCGCAGAAGCTCGAGCTGGCCAAGCGCGTCGGCGCCGACGCGACGTTCTCGGCGACGATGCCGGGCCTGGTCGAGGAGATCGTCGCGCGTACCGGCGGCGACGGCGTCGACGTGCTGCTCGAGATGTCGGGCTCGGGTTCGGCGATCGACAACGGTTTGGCGATGGTCCGCAACGGCGGCGTGGCCGCGTTGCTGGGCATCCCGTCCGACGACGTCGAGATCAACCTGGCCGAGCGCATCATCTTCAAAGGGCTGACGGTGCTCGGCATCAACGGCCGCAAGATGTTCGAGACCTGGTATCAGACGCAGGCGCTGGTGACCAGCGGCCGGGTCGATCTGGGGCCGATCATCACCCACGAGCTGGACTTCGAGGACTACGACCGTGCCTTCGGCCTGATGCGCAGCGGTGAGGCGGCCAAGATCGTTCTCAGGCTGTAGCGGTATTGGTGTCTGCGTGACCTTGCCCGAGGCCTTGGCCGATTTTCACGCGCGAGCGGCCGCGCGTGATCGCGAGGCCGCGGTTCGCGCAGCCGAGACGATCCGGGCAGACTGGCCCGAGGAGGCCCGCGCCCTCGACCTCGTCGGCGCCGCGCTGTTCGCGTTGGGTGCGACGGACGCGGCGCTGGCCTGCGTCGATCAAGCCTGCCGCTCGCCCCAGGCACATGCCGGCCATCACACGCGCCGCGCCATCCTCTACCGCCAGGTCGGCAACCTCGACGAGGCGCTGGGCTCGGCCCGCACCGCGGCCGCGATCGCGCCGGGCGAGGCGCCGTTGCAGGCCCAATTGGCGCAGCTCTTGACCGCGACCGGCGCGTTCGAAGAGGCGGCGGCGGCGTACGAGGCGGCGATCGAGGCCGACCCCGCGCTGCCGGCAGCGCGCGTCGGCGCGGCACTGCTGCTGATGACGCTCGGCCGCCACGAGCGGGCGTTGGCGCACGCGCGGCGCGCGCTCGAGCTCGACGACAACCTCCCCGCCGCGGCCTCGCTGGTCGCGATGATCGAAGGCGTCTTGCACGGCCCCGATCGTGCGGTGGCGCTGTTGGCCGACGTCGCCGCGCGTCACCCGGGCGACGTGACCGCGAACGTCGCGTACGCGCGCAGCTTGCTCAAGGTCGAGCGCTTCGCCGACGCGCTCGCGGTGGCCGAGCGGGCTGTCGCGATCGCGCCACGCGAACACGTGCCGCTCGAGCTGCTGGCGGTCTGCCAGCAGTCCCTCGGCCGGCATGAAGACGCGTTGGCGACCTTGGCGCACGCGCAAGCGCTCGCGCCGCGAGCCGCCAGCCTGGCCGCCAAGCGGGGCGCCGTTCTCGTCGAGCTGGGCCGCATCGCGGAGGCGGCCGTCGCATACGACCAAGCACTCGCGCTCGAGCCGGACAACGCCGCGGCCTGGTACGGCCGGGCCGATCTCTCCGTCGTCCTCGGTGACGAGGAGATCGCCGCGATGGAGCGGGCGCTGGCGACCTCGCCGCGCCTGCGCGCGTACGACGACCGGCTCGCCATGCACTTCGCGATCGCGCGCTCCGCGTTGCGGCTCGGCGACGAAGAGCGCGCGTTCGGCCACTTCGCGGAAGGCAACCGCATGAAGCGCTCGACGTTGCGCTACGACGTGGCCAACGACGAGCGCGTCATGCGCGAGATCGCGGCGACCGTCACGCCGGCATTTCTCGCCAGCCAGCACTCGCGCGAGCGCTCCGAGGTGCCGATGTTCGTGGTCGGTATGCCACGCTCGGGGACGACGCTGGTCGAGCAGATCTTGGGCGCGCACCCGGCGGTGCATCCTGCCGGCGAGCTGACGGCGCTGCCGAACGCCATCGCCGGACTGTTGGCGATGCCCGAGCCGCGCGAGCTCGCCACGGCCGCCCGCGCCTATCTGGACACGATCCGGCCGTTGGCGCCGCACGCGCAGCGCATCGTCGACAAGCTGCCGGCGAACTTCTTGCGGGCCGGCGTCATCCACGCGATGCTGCCGGGCGCGCGCATCGTGCACGTGCGGCGCGCGCCGCTCGACACCTGTCTGTCGTGCTACACGACGTTGTTCGAAGGGCGCCAAGATTTCAGCTACGATCTGGTCGAGCTGGGACGGTTCTACCGCGGTTACGATCAGCTGATGGAACATTGGCGCGCCGTGCTGCCGCCCGAGCGCTTCTTCGAGATCGACTACGAGACGATCGTCGAGGATCTCGAGGGTTCGGCCCGCGCGCTGGTCGCGTTCGCCGGCTTGCCGTGGGACGCGGCCTCGCTGCGTTTCAACGAGGTCGTGCGACCGATCCGCACCGCGAGCAAAACGCAGGTGCGCCGGCCGATCTATCGCAGCAGCATCGGCCGCGGCGAGCGGCTGCGCTCCTATCTGGAGCCGCTGATCGCCGTGCTCGAGGGCTGACCGTTCAGGTCTGCAGGACGCGCAGGTCGACGCGCACGAGCTCTTTCACGTGCGCGATCGGGACGTGTTCGAGCGCCAGCGTTCGCTCGCCGGCGCGCGCCACCAGGTCGTACATCCCCGGTCGCACGCCGTTGAGCACGAAGGCACCGATCTTGTCGGTGCGGGTCGTGTAGGCGGTGCGGCCGTCGCTCGAGTTGACGTGGATCGAAACGTTGCCGAGCGTCTGCCCGACCCGGTCGCGGACGTAGCCGGCGATGGCCGTCGAGGGCTCGCCTTCGAGCGTCTGTCCCTCGCCGGGGATCAGGCCGCGCAGGATGTCTTGCCGGTACCCGCCCAGGATGCCGATGCCGCGCACCGAGAGCGAGAGGTAGTGCCGCGCCGAGATCACCAGGTCGTAGACACCCTCCGGCAGCTGCGCGGTGAAGACGCCCTCCTCGTCGGTCGTGTGGACGGAGACCCGCTCGGCGCGCGAGATGCAGGTCACCCGGGCGCCGGCGAGCGGGATGCTCGAACGGCGGTCCAGGAGCGTGCAGTGCAGCAGTCCGAAGGTGGTGTCCACCTCAACCTCATCGGCCCGGACGCGCCCTGAGTTGACATTTCCATGGAGTCTTGATGAACGCCGCCTTCGAAGCCCGCCTCACCGCCGACCTGGACGCGCTGCGCGCCGCCGGAACGTATAAGACCCTGCGCCACCTCACCGGCCCGATGGGGGCGGAAGTCCACATGGAAGAGGCCGGCGACGTCATCGTCCTCTCCTCGAACAACTACCTGGGCCTGGCGGATCATCCCGACGTCGTCGCCGCCGGGATCGCGGGCTTGCGGCAGTACGGCGCCGGGACCGCGTCGGTGCGTTTCATCTGCGGCACCTTCGACGTCCACCGCCGGCTCGAAGACGCGGTCGCACGCCTGGTGCGCACGGAGGCGGCGCTCTCCTACGTCTCGTGCTGGACCGCCAACGAAGGGCTGATCCCGACGATCGCCACCGCCGGCAACACGATCATCAGCGACGAGCTCAACCACGCCTCGATCATCGACGGCTGCCGGCTGGCCGGCGCGAAGCGCACGCGCTACAAGCACGGCGACATGGCGGACCTCGAGCGCCAACTGCAGGCGGCCGAGGGGACCGCGTTCGTCATCACCGACGGCGTGTTCTCGATGGAGGGCTCGATCGCGAAGCTGCCCGAGATCGTCGCGCTGGCCAAACGCTACGGCGCGGTGACGATCGTCGACGACTCGCACGGCACCGGCGTCATGGGCGCGAGCGGCCGCGGGACGATCGAGCACTTCGGCCTCGAAGGAGAGGTCGACGTCGTCACCGGCACGCTCGGCAAAGCCCTGGGCGGCGCGGCGGGCGGCTTCGTCGCCGGCTCGCGTGCGCTGATCGACACGCTGGTGCAGCGCTCCCGCACGCAGCTGTTCTCGAACGCGTTGCCGGCGACGGTGGCGTCGAGCGCGCTGGCGGCGATCGAGCTGCTGGAACGCTCGCCCGAGCTGGTCGAACGGCAGCGCGAGAACACGCGCTACTTCCGCGCCGGCCTGACCCGACTCGGCTTCACCCCGCTCGACGGCCCCAGCGCGATCGTGCCGATCATCGTCGGCGACACCGCGTTCGCGATCGCGATGAGCGACCGGCTGTTGCAGGAGGGCGTCTTCGTCACGGGCTTCGGCTTCCCGGTCGTCCCGGAGGGGACGGCGCGCGTGCGCGTGCAGATGTCGAGCGCGCATACCCGTCCCGAGCTCGACCGGGCGCTGGCCGCGTTCGAGAAGGTCGGCACCGAGCTGGGCGTCATCGGACCCGCCGCCGCGCGCCGATGACGCTGCCCGATCGGCTGCGGCTGCCGCTGCGTTTCGCGCCCGAGGCGCTGGCGGCCGATGCGCGCGCGTTCGGCGCGGAGCGCTGGGAGCGCCACTTCAACACCGGCGTCTACGAGGGTGATTGGAGCGGCATCGCGCTGCGCTCGACCGGCGGCGCGGTCTCGCTCTACTCCGATCCGGCCGCCGGCGCCGGCGGCTTCCGCGACACGCCCGCGCTCGACGAGGCGCCCGCGCTGCGGGCGGCGCTGGCCGCGTTCGCCGCGCCGCTGACCTCGGCGCGGCTGCTGCGGCTGGGCGCGGGGGCGCGCATTCGCGAGCACCGCGACTACAACATCGGCCCCGACTTCGGCGAGGTCAGGGTGCACGTTCCGATCGTCACCGGTCCCGGCGTCGAGTTTCTGCTGGGCGGTCGTCCGCTGCACATGCGGCCGGGCGAAGCCTGGTACGTCGACGTCACGCAGCCGCACCAGGTCTGGAATCCCGGACCGGATGCGCGCATCCACCTGGTCGTCGATTGCGTCCTCGACGACGGCCTGCGCGCGCTGTTGGCGCGGGCCGCCGCGCAACCCGCCTCCGCCTAGCCCCGAGGCGAACGGCAGCGGGTTGCGAACGCGTTCGCCCGTTGTCGTATCGGGACGGCGCGGCATGTTGCGTTCGCCCGGTGCGCCCGCGCCGGCGCCACGATAGGCTGCTCCCATGAAACGCGCACCGCTTCGCGCGGCGTCGCTGGCAGCGATCGCCGCGCTCGTTCCGCTCGGCGCCTTCGCCGTTACCAAGCCGTTCGCCGGCCCGACGGGGTGGGATCACGTCGTCGCCGCGACGGCCACGCCCCAAACGCCACGCGCGCAGGAGATCTGGAAGAAGAGCGACGGCGAGACGCTGGTCTATCTCGAGGATCAGGGCTTGACCTACGACGACGTCATCGGGCTGATCCACAAGAACATCACCGACAACGCGATCCACGCCAGCGTCGATCGGGACCGGACGTGCGACGCGCGCCGCGCGCACGAGGTCGAGATGACGCTCGGGACGACGGTCGTGCACCAGATCGTCGTCGACGACGCGCCCGGCGTCACCAAGCTGACCTACATGCACGCGCAAGGCGCGGCGACCTCGCCCGAAGTTCTCGCGACGCTGACGGCCTACTGCGGCGGCTAACCGACCCGTCGGCGTCCAAGGGGGATCGGTACGGCGCGTCCAACAGCCTGCCGCCGATGTCCAGCGCGGAGTTCGCCCGTTTTCGCACCCGCGTCCTCACCGATGTCGCGTTGCGCGAGGCGTTCTGGGCGGAGCCGAACCTCGACGCGTTCGTCGCTCTGGCCCTGCGGCTCGGCGGCGCCCAGGGATTCACGTTCTCGGCGAACGACGTGCACGCGGCGCTGGCCGGCGAGCGCGGGTCGGAGGACCTGCTGCCGCCCGAACGCGCGGAGTTGCTCGACGGGTTCGTTCCCACCGCCGTGCAGTGGCGCCGCGGGGCGGGCGTGGTCGAGTGGTGCCGCTTCGACACGCGACGCTTCGTCGAGCCGTTCTTCGACCAGACGATCCGCGCGGCGCAGCGGCACCCGTTCAATCGTGCCTTCACGCCGCGCACGTCGCTCGACGACCTGGTCGCGCGCAGCGCGCGGCGGCCCGGCGTGCCACCCGCAGGTTTCGTGTTCCACGTCTCGCGCTGCGGCTCGACGCTGGTCGCGCAAACGTTCGCGGCGCTCGCGCGGCTGCTCGTCCTCTCCGAACCGACGCCGCTCGACACGATCGTGCGCGCGCACGAGCAGCTCCCGGAGCTGGACCGGCCTCTCCAAGTGGCGTGGCTGCGCGCGATGCTCGCCGCGCTCACGCAGCGGCGCGGCGCCGAGCAGCAGGCGATCGTCAAGCTCGACGCGTGGCACGCCTCGTATCTCCCGCTGATCGAAGCGGCGTTTCCGGGCGTCCCGTGGGTGTTTCTGGTGCGTGAGCCGCTCGAGGTGCTGGTCTCGCACCGCCGGCAAGTCAGCTGGATGATGGCGGCCCTCAACGCGCCCTCACTGCTGGGCTGCACGCCGCAGGAGGCCGTCCTCATGCAGCCCGACGAGTACCGCGCGCAAGTGTTGGGGCGCATTCTGTCCGCGATGGTCGAGCACGGCGCGGCGGACCGAACGATCGACTACCGCGCGCTGCCGGACGCGATCTGGGACGAGCTGGCGCCGCGCTTCGGGCTCGCGCTCTCCGCCGCCGAACGCGCGCTGCTGTACGAGACCGCGAAACGCGACGCCAAGACGCCCGTGCGTTCGTTCGTCGCGGACGCCGAGGAGAAGCGCGGCGCGACCGACGCGGTGCTCGAGGACTGCGTCGAGCGATGGATGGCTCGGCCTTACGCCTCGCTCATGCCAGTGCGGCCAGCGCCTGGGCCATGCTCGTCGTGACGGTGAGCTTCTCGGCGATGTCGAGGGCGGCGAAGACGCGCGTGAGCGGCCCCTCCTCTTCGATCAGCACGGCGAGGGGCGCGCGCTGGCGCCGACGGAGGAGCAGGAGCTCGGTCAGGAAGATCGCGTCGACGCCCGACGCGGCGCGCAGGTCGAGCAACGTGGGCCGCCCGGGCGGCGTGGCCTCGAACGCGGCCCGGAACTCCGGGTACCGCGCGATGTCCAGGTAACCGGCCAGCTCGATGACGTGAACCGCGCGCTCCATCTGCCTCCGCGTGTAAAGTTCGGTACGTGGTCGTACCAACAGACGGTTCGTTGCTCCTCGTACCGCGCGGATGAGATTTTGTGAAGGACGGGAGGGGCGGGTCGCTCGCTTGACGAGAGTTTCTGCGCGTGAGCCGCGTGCTGCGTATGCCGCCCGAAGGTAGGAGGCTGACCGGAAACCGCTTCGTCGACGCGTTGCCGCGCGAGGCGGCCGACCAGATCGGCCGTATGGCGAATTTGCGCGTCTACGGTGAGGGAGCCGAGCTCGGCACCGCCGGTGCGCGGATCGCCGAAGTCTGCTTTCCCATCGCGGGGGCCATTGCACACATCGAAGAGATGTACGACGGCGAGACGCTCGAGGTCCTGACGGTCGGGAGCCAGGGCGTTAGCCAGTTCGAGCTCATTCTGGGCGAGCCGCGCGCGCAGTACCGCCGCATCGCGCCGGTCCCGGTCTCCGCCTTCGTGCTCAGCGCGCACACCATGCTCGACTTGGCCGAGCGCTGGCCCGAGGTCCGCGCGCTCGCCGCTCGCTACGCGGTCGCGGTCATCCGTGCCGCGGGTCTGGCCGGCGCGTGCGCTCGGCACGACCGCATCGAAGCGCGACTAGCCGGTTGGCTGCTCGGCGTGCACGACTATGCGCAGACGCCGGCGCTCTCGATCACGCACGACCGCATCGCGGCACTGCTCGGCGTGCGACGGGCCGGGATCACCGACGCCTTCTCGGCGCTCACGCGTGCGGGCGCGGTGCGGGTCGCGCGGCAGCACATCACGATCGCCGATCTCGCGGTGCTGGAGCGCTTCGCCTGTGGCTGCCGCCGCGAGGCCAAGGCCGCGCTCGACGCGGTGTACGAGGACGTCGCGGTTCAGAACGAACGCGGCATCCCCAACACGTGCTGGCCGATGTAGGAGAGGATCAGGTTGTTCGCAACCGGCGCGGTGATGTAGAGCCGCGTCTCGCGGAATTTGCGCTCGACGTCGTATTCCTCGGCGAAGCCATAGCCGCCGTGGGCGTCGAGGGCCGCGTTGGCGGCCTGCCATGAGGCCTCCGAGGCCAGCAGCTTCGCGGTGTTGGCCTCGCCGCCGCACGGACGACCGGCGTCGAACAGCGCGGCCGCCTGGCGGCGCACCAGATCCGCGGCCAGCAGGGCCGCGTGCGCGCGCGCGAGCGGGAACTGCACGCCCTGGTTCTGACCGATCGGGCGGCCGAAGACGACGCGTTCGCCGACGTACTTCACCGCACGCTCGATGAAGAACGTCCCGTCGCCGACGCACTCGGCGGCGATCAGGATACGTTCGGCGTTCATGCCGTCGAGGATGTAGCGAAAGCCGCGTCCTTCCTCGCCGATCAGGTTCTCGGCCGGCACTTCGAGGTCGCGAAAGAAGACCTCGTTCGTCTCGTGGTTCATCATGGTGCGGATCGGGCGCACGTCGATCGTTCCCGGCGGCGCGCTGCGCAGATCGACCAGCAGCGTCGAGAGCCCGAACGTCTTGCCCCCGGGACCCGGCGGCGAGGTGCGCGCGAGCAGCAGCATGAGGTCGCTGTGCTGCACGCGCGAGGTCCAGACTTTCTGCCCGTTGACGACGTAGACGTCGCCGCGCCGCACCGCGCTGGTCGTGATCTGCGTCGTGTCGCTGCCGGCGGTCGGCTCGGTGACGCCGAACGCTTGCAGCCGCAGCTCGCCGCGCGCGATCGCCGGCAGGTAGCGCTGCTTCTGCTCGGGGCTGCCGTGGCGCAGGACGGTGCCCATGATGTACATCTGCGCGTGGCACGCCGCGGCGTTGCCGCCCGACCGGTTCACCTCTTCGAGGATGATGCAGGCCTCCGCGATGCCCAGGCCCGCGCCGCCGTACGCTTCGGGGATCAGTGCCGCCAAATAGCCGGCCTGCGTCAGCGCGCCGATGAACGCGTCGGGGTAGCCGCGCTCGGCGTCGAGCGCGCGCCAGTAGGCGTCCGGAAAGGTCGCGCACAGCTCGCGCACGCCGGCGCGCAGCGCGCGCTGCTCGGCGGTCGGTTCGAGTCCGACCGCCGGCTGGTCAGCGCTCACGCGTCGCCCCTAGGCGCCGTAGATGATGTACGTGACGCACAGCGCGCCGCCGACGGCGTACGGACCTTTGCCGGACTTGTCGATCGCGCTTTGATTCAGATGGATCGGGTCGATCCATCCCTGCGGCGTGCCGGTTGGATCGTATCCGCTCCCCAGCGGTACGCGATTGCGGAAGTCGGGCAGCGCAAACGTGAGACGGCCGTCGCCGCCGTAGGTCGTGCCGAGCACCGTGAAGAGTCTCATGTGCGGCTCGATCGGAAGTGTGCGCCCGTCGCACGGCAGCCAGCCCGGCGGCGCGACGGTGCCCGCGAACAGACGGATCTCCCCAACCAGCGGATCGGCCACGACACCCTCCCTTGCGACGGCAACGAGCAGCTCGTCGCGTCTTCCGGCGCGATGAGCGCCGTTTCCCGCCGCGCCGCCGCTCACGTCCAGGCTCGCGCGCATCGAGGGTACGTTCGGCACGATGCGAGGCGCATATGCAGTGATACCTGCCACGCTCACGCCAATCCACGCTTTCCATTCGTCGCCGCGCAGCGGGCGAATCGCGTACCCGTCGCTCAGAAGAAGCTCGCCGGCTCCGTCGGGAACGTGATCGGCCGCGTCCCCTCGAAGTGCGGGCGCGCGTGCGAGAGCACGTAGGCCGACACGTCCACCGCTTCTTGATCGCTCAGCGTGCCGCCGCGCCCGAGCGGCATGTTCGCCTTCACGAAGGCCGGCATCTTCGTGTTCATACCGGCACCGTCGTTGAACGAGGTCGGTCCCCACAGCGGCGGAAACTTCGCCGCCGCGTTGCCGGCCCCGTCGGCGCCGTGACATGCGCTGCACTGCGCCGCGTAGATCTTCGCGCCGTTCGCCGCGTCGGGCGGCTTGGGTGCGTCGACGGTGACGAAGCCTTGATCGGGGAAGCCTCTCCCAATCACCGCGCCTTGCGAGAGCCAGGTGACGTACGCGCTCAGCGCGATGATCTCGCGGCTGTTGGGCGGCGGCGGCGTGCCGTTCATGCTGTAGAGGAAGCATTCGTCGAGCCGGTCTTGCAGCGTGATGAAGCGTTTCGCGCGCTTGTTCCATTGCGGAAAGTTCGCCGCGATGCCGAGCAGCGAGCCGCCGTGCGGCTTGGTCCCCGCGTCGAGGTGGCACGCGTCGCACGACATCCCGGCGCGGACGTACGGCCCTGCGTTGGCCTGCGTGTCGGTCAGCAGCGCGCGCCCGTAGCGGATGAGCTCGCCCTGCGGTCCGGGCGGAATCGTCGCACGGGCCGCGGCGGCGGCCGGGTCCTCGACGGCGCTCGCCGCGTGAGCGTGGACGAACGCGCCGATCACCAGTGCGGCGAGCGCGCCGAGTGCGAGTGTGCGCGGAAAACCTTGCATGGGCAACCTCGTCGAAGCGCCGTCGGGTTCGGTCAACCGGCCGACGAGTCCTCGCCTGCTCCGACGCGACCCGGACGATCGGCCCGTTCGATTTGTCGGTGCTGATGTCCGTGGTAGCGCGTGCTCCGGACCGCTACCATCGCGTTGGGTGTGGGCACGTCTTTCGGTTCGCGGTTCCGACGATCGCGCCGCCGTCCTCTCCGTGCCTCCGTGCAGTCCGCCTTTGACGACACTATCGTCTCCGAAGGAGTGTGCATCATGGCACAGACCGACTCCACCACGACGATCGCCGGCGAAACGCTCGTCGGCAGCGTCGACCTCACGGTGCCGAATCCGATCGGCACGCAAGCGCAGTACGTCCAAGATCAGCTCGGCAATCAGAGCGCGCTGGCCGTCGGCGCGAAGGCCGTCGGCATCGGAACGAGCTCGCCGACGACCGCGTTGACCGTGCAGGGTGGCGGTTCGCCGCCGTTGACGGTGCGCGGCAGCTCGCTGAACTACGCGATGCTGGGGTTGTGGGGCGACGGCGCGCCCGACCAGTGGCAGCTGCAAGCCACCAACCAGAACCCGCCGGTGTTCCGCATCGCGTATCCGCAGAACAACCCGTGGTTCGTCATCCAGGCCGGCGGCTACGTCGGCATCGGGACGCAGACGCCGCAGGCGAAGCTCGACGTCAACGGCACCGTGCGCGCTACCGGCCTGCAGATCAACGGTCCGCTGGCGCTGCAGGCGAACCAGGTGACGCTGACCGGTCTCACGACGCCGCCGCCCGGCGTGACGACGGTCGACGTCGTGGTCGATCCCGCCACCGGCAAGCTCTACCGGCAGAACTGACCGTTCCCGACGTAGCAGAACGGCCCGGCAGGAGTGTTCCTGCCGGGCCGTTCGTGTTGGTTGCGGGGGCGAGATTTGAACTCGCGACCTTCGGGTTATGAGCCCGACGAGCTACCGGACTGCTCCACCCCGCGACGGCGACGGTCATCATACCCTAGGCGTCGAAGGGCGTCAAGGTGCCCGCTCTCGATCTCCTCGCGCTCCCGAAGGTCCAGCTTCACTGCCACCTCGAGGGGACCGTCCGCGCGGAGACCTTTCGCGCACTGGCGGCCAAGTACGGCGTCGACCTGGGCGAGCGGGCCGACCCGGCCCGGACGTATGCCTTCACGACGTTTCGCGAGTTCCTGCTGCTGTTCGCGAGGGTCGCACAGGTGCTGCGCGCGCCCGACGACTTCGCGCGCATCGCGCGCGACTACGTCGTCGACGCCGCGGCCCAGGGCGTCCGGTACGCCGAAGTGTTCATCTCGCCGTCGGTGTGGACGTACTTCCACCACGAGCTCGACGTGCGCGCCACGGTCGAAGCGATGCGCGCGGCGCTGGACGAGCACGGCGCACCGTTGGGCATCGAGGTCGCCCTGATCGCCGACCTGACGCGCAACTTCGGCGTCGAGCGGGCGGAGGAATGGGCGGCGCGGGCGATCGGTTTGCGCGACCTCGGCGTGATTGGTGTCGGCCTGGGCGGTGACGAGGCGAATTGGCCGCCGGAGCTCTACGAGCGGGCCTACGCGATCGCGCGCGAGGGTGGTCTGCACGGGGTCGTGCACGCCGGCGAAGCGGCCGGCCCCGAGAGCGTGCGCAACGCGGTCGAGGTGCTGCGGGCCGAGCGGATCGGCCATGGCGTGCGGGCGATCGAGGATCCGGCGGTGGTCGCGCTGCTGGCCGAGCGTCGCGTCCCGCTCGAGGTCTGCCCGACCTCGAACCGGCTGACCGGCGCGGCGCCGGCCGACACCGCCCACCCGCTGGGCGCGCTCGACGCCGCCGGCTGCGTCATCACCATCGACGCCGACGATCCGGCGCTGTTCGGCACCACGCTGCTCGACGAGTATGGCTTCGTCGCCGACCGCTTCGGCGAGGAAGCGCTCCTTCGGTTTGTTCGCAACGCGATCGACGCATCGTTCGCGCCGGCGCCGACGAAGGCGCGACTGCACCGGGAGTACGACCTTTCGCGGAACCCGGCGGCCGCGGGGCGAAGTATCTAGCGACGATGCCCGGCCACACCCACTTCGACGAATCCACCGAAGAGTATCTCGAGGCCGTCTATCGACTCGAGCGCGAAGGCCCCGGCGTCACGACCTCCGGCCTGGCCGCCGATCTCGGCGTCGCGCCGGCCTCGGTCTCGGGGATGCTCAAGAAGCTGGCGTCGGAGGGGTACCTCACCTACGAGGCGCGCGGCCACGCCAGCCTGACCGAGAAGGGCCTGGGCGTTGCCGTCCGCGTCATCCGTCGCAATCGGTTGGCCGAAGTGTTCTTGCACGACGTGCTCGGGATGCCGTGGGACGAGGTGCACGCCGAAGCGTGCCGGCTCGAGCACGCCATTTCGGATCGCGTCGAGGGGCGGCTGGTCGCCGTGCTCGGCGATCCGAAGGTCTGCCCGCACGGGTTGCCGATCCCGCCGGCGGACCTGAGCGCGCCGCCGCGCGTCGGCGAGCGGCTGGCGGACGCGCAGCCGAACACGACCGTGCGGATCGTCGAAGTCGTCGAGGACGTCCCCGAGACGCTGCGCTATCTCGACCAGGTCGGGCTGCGCCCGGGGCAGGTGATCGACGTCGTCGAGCGCGGCCCAATGGGCGGCCCGATCACGGTGCAGAGCGCCGCCGGTCGCACCGCGATCTCGATGGAGCTGGCGCGATCGATCGCGGTCGCGGCGGAGGCCGGCTCGGCGCTGCGGGCGTGAGCCTCACCAACCTCCTCATCCTCATCAACGTCCTGGCGTTCGTCGGCGAGTTCCTGACGGGGTCGTTCACCGGCTCGCCCAACGGGACGCTCGAGCGCGACGCGCTGCTCGGGAGCGCCGTGCTGCAGGACGGTTCGTGGTGGCGGATCGTGACCGGCGCGTTTCTGCACGTCAACCTGCTGCATATCGGCGTCAACATGATCGCGCTCTTCCAGGTCGGCACGATCGTCGAGATGCTGTTCGGGCGCGTGCGCTACGCGCTGCTGTACGTCCTCGCCATGCTCGGCTCGGGGCTGCTCGTCGTCTTCGCGACGCCGGATCTGCCGACCGTCGGCGCCAGCGGCGCGATCTTCGGCTTGTTCGGTGCGCTGCTCGCCGCGGGCTTGCGCCTAGGACCGCGCGGGCGGCTCTTGATCCGCAACGTCATCCCGGTCATCGTGCTGAACTTGGTCATCACGTTCACCGTGCCGTCGATCTCGTGGGCCGCGCACGTCGGCGGTCTGGTGACCGGTTTCGTGGCCGGCTTCCTGCTGTTCATGCTGCCCTCGCGCGCGCGCTCGAACGCGTACGCGTACGCCTTCGAACCGACCGCCGACGCGGGCCGCGTCCAGACGATCGAGCAAGCACCGCACGAGCCGCCGGCGTGAAGCTGGTCGACGCGGCGTTCGCCCCCGGGGGGCCGATCGCGCACGCGTTACCGGGCTTCGAGCCGCGCGAGGGCCAAGTGCGCATGGCGCGGCTGATCGAGCGCGGCTTTCTCGAGAACGTGCACACGATCGTCGAAGCCGGCACCGGGGTCGGCAAATCGCTGGCCTATCTCGTCCCCGCGCTGCGCGCGGGCGCGCGCGTCGTCGTCTCGACCGGCACGATCGCGCTGCAAGAGCAGTTGGTCCGCAAGGATATCCCGCTGGTCACCAAGGCGTTGGGCATCGACGCCCGCGTCGTGTTGCTCAAAGGGCGCAATCACTACTTGTGCCGGGCCAAGTTCGCCAAGGAGAGCGGTGCGCGATTGGTCGCGCCCTCGCTCGCGCTCGAGCGCCTATGGGCCTGGGCCGAGCGCACCGAGACCGGCGACCGGGCCGAGCTGGACTTCACGCCGCGCGCGGACGACTGGGAGACGCTCGACGCCGACGCCGACGACTGCGTGGGCGAGTACTGCGATCGCTTCAGCGATTGCTTTTTCTTCCGCCAGCGCGACGCGGCGCGCTTTGCCGACGTGGTCGTCGTCAACCACGCGCTGTTTTTCCTCGACCTGGCCGCCGGCGGCAGCTTGTTGCCCGCCTACGACTTCGCCGTCCTCGACGAGGCGCACCAGGCGGAGCGTTACGCGACCGCCGCGCTGACCGCGACGCTCTCGCCCATCTCGGTGCAGCGCATGATGCGCAAGCTGCACCGCACCTACGCGGTGCCCGGCGCGTACGACGCCGAGCTCGACGAAGGGATGCGGCGCTTGCAGCAGACGCTGGCGCGCGTTCCGGGCGACCGCTATCCGGTTGCCGCCAACGAGGGTGTCCCCGACGTGCTGCCGGTGCTGCGCGAGTCGTTCTACCGGCTGGAGAACTGGCTGCACGCACACTGGCAGGATGCGCTGCGCCGGCCGACCGACAACGAGGCCGAAGCCGAACGGCGCCGCGATTTGGCGCTGCGCGCCGTCTCGGCGCACGTCGCGACCTGCGACCGCATCGAGGGCGCGGCGATGCAAGCGGCCAGCGGCGCCGTCGCGGCCGACGAGATCGATGCGGTCGCGTGGGTCGAGCGCGGCGAAGGCGAGGGGCGCTACGAGCTCAACGCCGCGCCGTTCTCGGTCGCCGAGTTCCTGCGCGCGACGCTGTTCGCGCGTACGCGCAGCGTCGTGCTGACCAGCGCGACGATCTCGACCGGCGGCTCGTTCGACTTCCTGCGCGCGTCGCTGGGGATCGAGCAGGCGCAGGAGCTGGTGGCGCCTTCACCGTTCGACTACGCGCGCCAAGCGCGACTGTACGTCGCGCCACCGCGGCTCAACCCGAAAGCGGCCGACTTCGCTCAGCGCGCGGCGCCGTTGATCGAAGAGATCCTCGATCGCAGCGGCGGACGCGCGTTCGTGCTGTTCACCTCGTACGCGCGCTTGCGCGAGGTCTACGGGCTGCTGCGCGAGCGGCTCGCGTTCCCCGCCAAAGTGCAGGGTGAGCTGCCGCGCGGCGCGCTGCTCGACTGGTTTCGCACCACACCGAACGCGGTGCTGTTCGCCACCGGTACGTTCTGGGAGGGAATCGACGTCGTCGGCGACGCGCTCTCGTGCGTGGTCATCGACCGGCTGCCGTTTCCTTCACCCGCCGAGCCGCTGGTCGCGGCGCGCATCGCGGCGCTCGAGGCGCGCGGGCTGTCGGGCTTCGAGCACTACATGATCCCCAGCGCGATCGTGCGGCTCAAGCAGGGCTTTGGCCGGCTCATCCGGTCGACGACCGACCGGGGCGTCGTCGCGCTCCTCGACGGACGCGCCGCGTCGATGCGCTACGGCGCGACGATCGTCGCCGCGTTGCCGCCGGCGACGCGCATCGACGACCTCGCTCAATTGAACGCTCTCTTCGACGAGGTGTGATCCGGCACGCTGGTCGCAACGCGACGCCGTGACGTTACTTAGGACATGACCAAGAGTCCGCAGCGGGTGTCCCTGTATTCCGAAGATCCACCCAAACACGACGCTCGCTGCTGGCACTGCGGTCGCGAGGTGCAAGGACGGCGCGTCGTGCGCTACCTCTATCCGTCGGACCGTCCACGCACCGCGATCGTCGAGGACTGGTATCGCTGCGCGTGCGGCGCGTACCAAAACGTGCGCCGGCCCACACGGATCGAGGTCGAGTCGCTGCAGCGGACCTAGCGGGGACCGTCCGGCGGCGCCGAAGGGGCCCGGCATGCGCCTTCGTCCGACGTTCGCTTTCCTCTGCGCCGCCCTCGTCGCGGCGCCGCTGCCCGCCCTGGCCTGGGGCGCGCAGGGCCACCAGATGATCAACGGCGCCGCGATGGCGACGCTGCCCGACAGCCTCCCGCCGTTCCTGCGCACGCGGGCGGCGCACGACGAGGTCGAGCTGCTCGGGCCCGAGCCCGACCGCCTCAAGGGCGACCAGCCCTTCGACGCCGACGAGAGCCCGGGCCACTACGTCGACGTCTCCGACGACGACACGATCGACGGGATCCCGCTGGCCGCGCTGCCGCGCGACCGCCGCGCGTACGACACCGCGCTGCGCGCCGCCACGCCGCCCAGCGACCAGTACGGCATGGGCTTCCTCCCCTACTCGATCGCCGACGGCTACGAGCGCGTGCTGCGCGACCTCGCGTACTGGCGCGTCGACACGGTCGGGATGACCAAGGCGCCGACGCAGGCCGAGCGCGATTTCTTCGCCTACGATCGCTCGGTGCGCGAGCAGGTGACCCTGCGCGACATCGGCGTGTGGGGGCACTTCGTCGGCGACGCCTCGCAGCCGCTGCACGTGACCGTGCACTTCAACGGCTGGAACTCGCCGCGCACCCATTACCCCAATCCGAAGGACTACAGCGACTCGAATACCGTCCACGCGCGCTGGGAGACCGACCTGGTCCGCGCCGTCGCGACCGAACCGCTGGTGCGCGCGCGCGTCGCGCCCGTGCAGACGCCGGCGACGCCGATCCTCGCGCAGGTCGGCGCGTACCTGACGGCGTCGGCGAGCTTCGTCCCGGCGGTTTACGAGCTGGAGGCGGCCGGCGGCATCGACGGGCGCAGCCCGGCCGCGACGAGCCTGGTGCTCGACCGGCTCGCGGCCGGCGCCTCCGAGCTGCGCGATCTGATCGTCGAGGCCTGGGTCAACAGCGCGAACGAGAAGATCGGCTACCCCGGCATCTCCGTGCACGACGTCGAGGCCGGCACCGTGGTTCCGACCCGCGCGAGCGTCGGACTGGGCGACTAGGCTTCGCTTTCGGAGCGCGGCCCAGCGAGGACCGGGAAGGCTTCGGCGCAGCCGAAGCCACTAGTCCTCGGTCGGGCTTTCCTTGGCGCGCTTTTGGAGCTCGGCGACGACGCTCGAATCGGCGAGCGTCGTCGTATCGCCGAGCATGCGGCCTTCCGAGATGTCGCGCAGCAACCGCCGCATGATCTTCCCCGAGCGCGTCTTGGGCAGCTCTTGCGTGAACGTGAGGTACTTGGGCCGGCAGAACTTGCCGAGCTTCTCGGCGACGTGGTCGCGCAGCGCGTCGGCCAGCTCGGTCGAGCCGGACGCGTGGCTCTTGAGGGTGACGAACGCGCAGATTGCCTGACCGGTGATCTCGTCGTTCTTGCCGGTGACCGCGGCTTCCGCGACGGCGGGATGGTCGACCAGCGCCGACTCGACCTCGGTCGTCGAGATGCGGTGACCGCTGACGTTCATGACGTCGTCGATGCGGCCCATGAACCAGTAGTCGCCGTCCTCGTCGCGCTTGCAGCCGTCGCCGGCCAGGTACATGTGCGGGAACTTCGACCAATACGTCTGCACGTAGCGGTCGTCGTCGCCGTAGATGCCGCGCAGCATCGAGGGCCACGGCCGGCGCAGCACGATGTAGCCGCCCCCGCCGAGCGGGACCGAGTTGCCCTTCTCGTCGACGATGTCGGCTTGCACGCCCGGGAACGGTTTGGTCGCCGAACCCGGCTTGAGCGTCGTGATCCCCGGCAGCGGCGTGATCATGATGGCGCCGGTTTCTGTCTGCCACCAGGTGTCGACCACCGGGCAGCGGCCGCCGCCGATGTGCTCGTAGTACCAGATCCACGCTTCGGGGTTGATCGGTTCGCCGACGCTGCCCAGCACGCGCAGCGAGCGCATGTCGTGCTTGGCGGGAAACTCGGTGCCCCACTTCATGAAGGTGCGAATCGCCGTCGGCGCCGTGTAGAGGATCGAGACCTTGTAGCGCTCGACGATCTCCCAGAGGCGGTCCCGCTCGGGGTAGTCCGGCGTGCCTTCGTAGATGACGCTGGTCGCGCCGTTGCAGAGCGGACCGTAGACGATGTACGAGTGGCCGGTCACCCAGCCGATGTCGGCCGCGCACCAGTAGACGTCGGTGTCTTCCTTGAGATCGAAGACCAGCTTGTGCGTGGCGGTCACGCCCGTCAGGTAGCCCGCCGTCGTGTGCTTGATGCCCTTCGGCTTCGCCGTCGTGCCGGACGTGTACAGCAGGTAGAGCAAGTCCTCGGCGTTCATCGGCTCGGGTTCGCACGTCGCGGGCTGGTCGCGCACCGCGTCATCCCACCACACGTCGCGACCGGCGATCATCTCGACCGGATCGCCGACGCGCTTGGCGACGACGACGTGCTTGAGCGAGGGCATGCCCTTGACGATCGCCTCGTCGACGTTCTGCTTGAGCGGCACCTTGTTGCCGCGGCGCCAGCCCTGGTCGGCGGTGATCAGCGCGACGCACTGCGAGTCGTTCACGCGATCGACGATCGCGTCCGGCGAGAAGCCGCCGAAGATGACCGAGTGCGCGGCGCCGATGCGCGCGCAGGCCAGCATCGCGACCGGCAGCTCGACGATCATCGGCATGTAGATCGCGACCCGGTCGCCCTTCTTGACGCCGAGCGCGCGCAGGGCGTTCGCGAACTGACAGACCTTGTCGAGCAGCTCGCCGTAGGTCACCGTCCAGCGGTCGCCGGGCTCGCCTTCGTAGTAGTAGGCGATCTTGGCGGCTTTGCCGGCGCGCACGTGGCGGTCGAGCGCGTTGACCGACGCGTTGAGCGTCCCGTCGGCGAACCAGCGCGCGAACGGCTCGTTCCATTCGAGCGTCTTGGTCGGCGGGGTCATCCACTCGAGCCGGTCGGCCCACGATTTCCACCAGGCCAGATAGTCGCGCTCGGCGTCCTCGTAGACGCCGGGCTTGGCGTTGGCCTGGGCGGCGAAAGCGGGGGGCGGCGGGAAGCGGCGCGCCTCCGTGAAGAGCGACTCGATTTGATCGCTGGTCTGCTGCACGGGGCATTTGTTGGACGCCGTGGGCCAGGGACCTAGGGAACCGTCCTCGTGCTGCCGATTCTTCGAGGGAGATGGTGCGCTGGATCGACGGGCTGGTCGGCGGGCTCGTGGCGGGTCTGACGAGCATGGTGTTCTTCGTGCTCGTCGGCGTGGTGTGGCTGCACGAGACGACCTGCGGCGACTTCTTCCTGCAAGCGACGCGGCTCTTTCCGTCGCTGCGCGGCGCGCCGGCCTCGCCGCAGATGACCGTGCTGGGCTCGATTTTGTACCTGGCGCTCGCGGCGCTGCTCGGACTGGTCTACGGGCTGCTGGCCCACTCGCGGCCCTCGATGCGCCGGCTGCCGACCTCGCTCTATTGGGGGACGTTCTACGGGATAGCGGTCTGGCTGCTGCTGCACGACGTGCTGGTGATCTGGACCGGGGTCGTCGACATCCAGCCCCTTTGGGAGGGGCTGGTCGGCTGCGTCCTGTTCGGGCTGGTTCTCTCGGAGGTCAGCGCCGTGGCCGCCCGCCGTGTGGCGCTCAACAGCCAGAACCTCGAATCGCTCGCTCTGCCCAGCATGCCGCCGGGCTGAAGCGGCCGCCGCGCCTTGACCCCCGCGAGCCAGGGTGATACGCTGCGAGGAAGGCCTGGCACTCGTCTGCGCCGACTGCTAGTACTGACCCCCTGTGAACGATAAGCACGATCTGGACAAGCGAAAGTCTTTCATCCTGGCGACCGTGGTGTACGAGTACATCAACACGGCGGAGCCGGTCGGGTCCGTCACGCTTACACAGAAGTACAACCTGGGCGTCTCGTCGGCGACCATTCGCAACGAGATGGCGGAGTTGGAAGCGGGCGGCTACCTGGTGCAGCCCCATACCTCGGCCGGTCGGGTTCCCTCGGATGCCGGGTACCGGACCTACGTGGACCGGCTCATGCAGCCCGAGGCCCTGACCAAGGACGACACCCGGCGCATCCGTGACGAGTTCCGCGAAGCCTCGCGTGAGCTCTCGGACGTCATCGAGCAGACCACGCGTCTGCTTTCCGGCCTGTCGGGAAACCTGGCGATCGCCATCGCGCCCTCCCGCGACTCGCACGCGTTCAAGCACGTGCAGCTGCTGTGGCTCTCCGCGCGCACGAGCATGGTCGTCGTGGTCACCTCGGCCGGCGTCGCGGCGCAGCGCGCCTTCGAGTGGGGCACCGACGTCAACGCCGACGAGCTGACGCGGCTCTCGAACGCGCTCAACTCGCGGCTGGGCGGCAAGGTGATGGAAGACATCACCACGGCCGACCTCACGCGCGTGTGCGAGGAGCTGGGCGTGGCGAGCGAGATCGCCGACGCGGTGCGGGCGTCGTTCAGCGAAGCGCGCCGCACCGGTGAGCCCGAGCTGGCAGCGGCCGGCGCGCAGAACCTGCTCGATCAGCCGGAGTTCCACGACTTGCGCAAGCTGCGCGCGATCCTGCGCATCGTCGAGGAGCAGCGTACGCTCTACGATCTGATCGCCGACGAGCTGGCCGCCGAACCGCGCGACCAGCAGCCGCACGCGCGCATCGGTGCCGAGATCGGCGCCGACGAGCTGGCGGAGTGCAGCGTGGTGACCGTCCCCTATCGCTTCGGCGACCGCGGCGTCGGTCTGCTCGCCATCCTGGGACCCCGCCGCATGCCGTACGGACGACTCTTCGCTCTCGCGTCCGGAACGGCGCGCTCGCTGGGCGACCACTTGAACGCGCTCGAGATTCGCTGACGTGCCGGCCGATTATTACGACGTGCTCGGCGTCGCCCGCGACGCCGACGAGACCGCGATCAAGCGCGCATACCGCCAGCTGGCGCGCAAGTACCATCCCGACGTGGCCGAGGACAAGGCCGCCGCGGAGAACCACTTCAAGGAGATCAACGAAGCCTACGAAGTGCTCTCCGACGCGCGCAAGCGGTCGAACTACGACCGTTTCGGCCACGCCGGCGTCAACGGCGAAGGCGGCGGCGGCTTCGGTGGCTTCGGGACCGAAGGCTTCGGCGACATCTTCGACATGTTCTTCGGTGCCGCGCGCGGCGGCGCGCAGCAAGCGCGGCGCAACGGTCCGGCGCGCGGCAGCGACCTGCGCTACGACGTCGAGATCACGCTCGAGGAAGCCTACGCGGGGACGACGCGCGAGATCACCTTCCGGCACTTGGCGACCTGCGGCACGTGCCGCGGCACCGGCGCCGAGCCGAACACGCTGGTCGTGCCCTGCGACCGTTGCAGCGGCAGCGGGATCCAGCGTCAGGTGCGACAGACGCCGCTGGGCCAGTTCGTCACCCAGACGACCTGCACCAAGTGCGGCGGCGACGGCCAGATCGTCCAGACGCCGTGCACCACGTGCCGCGGTCGCGGTCGCGTCGAGCAGGAGAAGACGCTGCAGGTCCGCATCCCGGCCGGCGTCGACGACGGCTCGCGCATCCGCATCAGCGGCAGCGGCGAGGCCGGCATGCGCGGCGGTCCGGACGGCGACCTATACGTCTACCTGAGCGTCGCGCGCCACGCGCTGTTCCGCCGCGACGGGCTCGACGTGCTGCTCGACGTGCCGATCGCGTTTCCGCAAGCCGCGCTCGGCGGCGAGCTGACGGTGCCCTCACTCGAAGGCGAGCAGGTGCTGAATCTCAACCCCGGCACGCAGACCGGCTCGACGTACCGCTTGCGCGGGCGCGGGATGCCCAGCGTGCGCGGCGGCGCGAAGGGCGACCAGCTCGTCACCGTACACGTCGTCGTGCCGACGAAGCTCGGTAAGCGCGAGCGCGAGCTGCTCGAAGAGTACGCGCGCGCGGGCGGCGATCAGATCGAGGAGAAGTCGTTCTTCGACCGCGTCAAAGACGCGTTCCGCGCCGAGTAGGCAACTTCTCTCCGCTCGCCGCGGTCGCAGCGAGCATGACGGGACTCGAACTCCGCTCCAAGATCACCTCCGCCGGCGAGCTGCAGCTGTGGCTCGAAGAGGTCGCGGTGCCGGAGCCGGGGCCCGACCAGGTCGTGCTGCGCGTCGAAGCCGCACCGATCAACCCGTCCGACCTCGGCTTGCTGCTCGGGCCCGCCGATCTCGCGACGCTGCGCGCCGGCGGCACGCCGGAGCGGCCGACGATCACCGCGTCGGTACCGCACGCGCGGCTGGCGTTGGTCGAAGGGCGGCTCGATCAAGCGATGCCGGTCGGCAACGAAGGCGCGGGCGTCGTCGTCACGGCCGGCGGCAACGCGCAGACGCTGCTCGGCCGCACGCTGGCGGCGCGCGCCGGCGGGATGTACGCGCAGTACCGTCTGGTCAACACCGCCGACACGATCCCGCTGCCGGAGGGAACGCGCGCGCGCGACGGCGCCTCGGCGTTCGTCAACCCGCTGACCGCGCTCGGCATGCTCGAGACGATGCGCCGCGAAGGACATCGCGCGCTCGTTCACACCGCGGCGGCATCGAACCTGGGCCAGATGTTGGTGCGCCTGTGCCGCGCCGACGACGTGCCGCTCGTCAACATCGTGCGCAGCAAGCACCAAGAGACGCTGCTGCGCGAGCTGGGTGCCACGCACGTCGTCGACAGCAGCAGCCCGACCTTCGTCGACGATCTGACCGACGCGGTGGCGGAGACGGGCGCGACGCTCGCGTTCGACGCCATCGGCGGGGGCACGCTGGCCTCGACGATCCTGACCTGCATGGAGCGCGTCGCCGGCCGCCGCGAAACCGTCTACAGCCGGTACGGCTCGACTGTGCACAAGCAGGTCTATCTCTACGGCTCGCTCGACGTCGGCCCGACGGTGCTCAACCGGAACTACGGCATGGCTTGGGGCGTCGGCGGCTGGCTGGTGTTCTCGTATCTCGGCAAGCTCGGCGCGGAAACGTTCCAGCGCTTGCGCGACCGCGTCGCCGCCGAGCTGACGACGACCTTCGCCAGCCGCTACACCGACGAGATCTCGCTCACGCAAGCGCTCGATCCCGCCGTCATCGCCGCCTACTCCAAACGCGCCACCGGCGAGAAGTACTTGGTCACGCCCACCAAGGGCGCGTAGTTCAGCCCGCTTGCGGCGCCGCCGTGGTCACGCCGGCGCGGCGGAGCTCGGGTTCGAGCGTGCCGGTCAGCATCCCGAAGCACATCCGGTAGTCGCCGGCCAGCGAGCGGAGCGGAGCGCTGAACGTCTCGGGCTTGTTGCGCTCGATGAACGCGTGCGAGTACCAGGCCGGACCGTATCCGCAAAGCAGCGCGGCGCCGAAGAGCCACGGGTTGCGGCGCGCGAGCGCGGTGGCGGCGACGCCGGTCGCCAGCAGCGTCCCGGTGCAGTGCAGAGAACGGGTGCGTGGGTCGGCGTGCGCCCGCAGGTAGCGGAGCCAGAAGGCGTCGTCCATGTGCGGGCCTTCCGGCGCTTCCGGCGAAGCGCCTGCCGCGATGCGTGACCGGTTCTTCGTCGAAGGCGTCCACGCGGTCGGCGACCGGGTGCGGTTCGCCGCCGACGACGAGCGCAAGCTGACGGCGGTGCTGCGCAAGCGCACCGGCGACCGCGTGCAGGTCGTCGATTCAGGCGGTGCCGCGTACGCGGCCACGCTGGCCGTCGACGGCCGGGTCGTGCACGGGACGCTCGACGCCGCGCTCGAGCGCGCCGGGGTCGAGACCGCGCTGCAGGTCACCATCGCGCAGGCGGTCCCCAAGGGCCAGAAGATGGACCTGGTCGTCGAGAAGGCGACCGAGCTGGGCGCCTACGCGATCGTGCCGGTGCGCAGCGCGCGCGTGATCGGCCACGCGACGAGTCCTGCCAAGGTCGAGCGCTGGCGGCGCATCGCACGCAGTGCGGCGCAGCAGTCGGGCCGCGTGCGCGTTCCCGACCTCGGCGACGTACTCGACTGGGACGCGCTGCTGGCGAGCTTCGAGCGCTACGATCGCGTCTATCTGCCGTGGGAGCTGACCGATCCGGCCCCGCTGCGCGAGGTGTTCGAGCGCGAGCTGCCCGGCGCGCGCAGCGTGCTGATCGTCATCGGTCCCGAAGGCGGCTTTGCCGCCGACGAGGTCGTGCGCGCGCAGGCCGCCGGCGCCCGCGCGATCTCGCTGGGCGCGCGGATTCTGCGCACCGAAACGGCGGCATTGGCCGTCCTGGCGGCCGCGCTCTACGCGACCGGCGAGCTGTGATCCGTCAGGGGCTCGGGACGACCTGGAACAACCGCGGCGTCTGCGTCCAGGTGCCGGGACCGCTCGTGAAGCGGAAGATCGCTGTCTTCGACGACGGACCGGTGACCGCCAGCGCGTCGCCGTGCGCTTCGTGGACGACGCGAGCCGAGAGGCTGCACGGAGTGCGCACCGAGAGCGTCGAGAGCGGCATCTCCATCGCCGCATCGAAGAACAGGACGTCGATCCGGCCGGTGCCGCAGCGGCCGCCGGCGGTGTCGTGGCTGGCGATCGCGACCTGTTGGACGCCGGCGCCCATGAACTCGCCGATGGCGGCGATCGAGGCGCTCGTCACCGTCGGGCCGCCGGGCGGAAACGGAACGTCGCCGCTGGGCGAGCGATACTTCAAGCGATACGTCGTGTCGTCGATCGCGTAGATCGAGAGGTACCACTGGGCGTGCAGCCGGCTGAGAACGGCGCGCCACTGCGAGTGCATCGCCTCGCCCGCCAAGTACACGACCTGGCTCGCGATCAGCGTACCGGGTGGCGCCGGCGCGTAGGTGAAGTGCGGCGGCTCCTCCGCGAGCGCGCGCAGCGGGAGCGCGAGCAGCACACAAGCCAACCCGGCCGAACGAAGTCCTCGCATGGCGTCTACGCTACGCGAACGCGGCGTGGCTGTCCATTAAAAGCAGGTTCCGATCTTCCCCGACGACGTCACCGTGCTCGAGCCGATGCCCGTTCCACCGTGGCTGCCGCAGACGCCCGTCGCGTCGCCGACCACGCCGAGCACCGTGCCGAAAGCCCAGATCTGAAGCGTCAGCGAGGTGACGTTGCGCGCTTGGGCGCTCGACGGCCCCTCCGGGATCGGGGTTGCGAAGTTGAAGTACTCGTTGCTGACGCTCAAGCTGTTCGAGCCGGACGAGGTCGTGCAGACCCACGGAATCCAGCCATCCTTCCAGCAGAACGACGAGCTTTGCTCGAAACCGCCCTTCGTCTGCTGCGTCGTGCTTCCGACCGCGTAGTACAGGAAGAGGTTGGTCACGAACGAGGTGTTCTTCGCGCACGCACCTTGACTGCAGGTGTCGACTTCGCTCGGCGGGTTCGCGGCCAGCAGGATCGGATCGGCGCGGCGGCGCGCCTTGGTGCGCAGCGCCGGCGGCTGCGGTCGGCTCAGATCGTACACCTTGGTCCCGATCCGGACTTGCCCGGTCGTGCCCGCGATCTGGGCCAGGATTGGGTCGTCCTGCTCGACCAGGGCGTGCGTCTTCGGGTCGACGCTGTAGGCGTGGTCGCGGATGATGCTGACGCCGGCGACGCCGATCAGGTTGCCCTTGGCGTCGTTGATCGCTTTGCCGTGGAACGCGGTCACGCAGTATTGGACGAAGGCCGCAAGGGTCGGGAAGGTGCGGGTCGCGCTCGGGATCGTGATGACGTGGTGGCCGGCCGACGCGTCGATCAGCAGCGTGTTCGGCGCCACCGTCGTGATCTTCACGGTTTGTTCGATCGTCGCGGCGCGCGCGGCGAGCGGGACGGCAGCGAGGACGACGAGGGCAGCGAGCCTGCGTAGGTGGTGCATAGTCGGTTCCTCCGTTCGGTACGGGCTACGTCGGCACGGCCGGCGCGACGACGAAGAGGTTGGCGTCGATGCCGATCGCCGAGAGCTGGCTCGACGCTTCGAGCGCGCCGGCGTACGGCAGGATCATCGAGGGGCCCGCGCCCATCGTTTGCGTCGCGTTCAACGAAGCGACGTTGGCGTTGGCGACGCTGTTCCACAGGCCCAGCCAACCGCCGGCGGGCGCGGTCGTGAGGTCGAGGCCCGAACCGAGATGCTCTTGCCAGAGGCTTTGCCGCAGGGCCGCGACGTTGCCGGTGGCCGGCGCGCCGGCGATGCCGTCGTACAGCACCGCGTTGAGCTCGACGTTGCGCCAGCTCTTCGCGGCGCTGAAGCAGAACGCGGGCGCCGGTAGGAACTCGAACATGTGGCCGGTCGAGGCGCCGTCGAGATTCGCCGAGCCGACGGTGCCCCAGAGGTCGTCGACGACCGAGACCTTCGCCTCCAGATAGCACTGCATGATCTCGGTCATCCCGTTGGAAGCCGCGCCGGTGCGCCAGAGGCTGAACGTGCCGATCTGCGCGCCCGGGACCGCCTGCAGCGTGCTCAGCAACGCGTTCTGCCAGAACTTGTAGGTGGGCATATCGGGGTTCTCGTTGAGCAGCACGATCAGCTGGAGCGCCGGCCGCGCGCGCAATGCGGCGACGAGCGCGTTGCCGACGACCGGCGAGTTGAAGTACTGCTCCTCGATGTAGATGAAGCGCTGTGCGTTGTTGATCGCCCGCAGGTAGGCTTCGAGGACGCCCGTCTCTCCGCTGGGGAGACCGGCCGCCGGCAGCGGAGGCGCCGTGCGGACGATCTGAATCGTTTGTCGTCCGCTGCCGGCGACCGGCGTCGGCGCGGCGACCTGGTCGGAACTCACGGAGTTCCACAGCGCGATGAAGGTCGCGTCGACGTCGGCCGCGCCGGCTCCGACGAGCTGCAGCGAGACCGTGTGGACCGGCTTGTTGCCGACGCCGTTCCCGACGTTGCCCAGGACCGGGACGTCCCCGCCGGCTCCCGAGCCGCGCCGACTCGGCTTGCACGGGTCGAAGACGGGATGGAGCTGCGTGTCCCAGTAGCCCTGGTCCAGCGGCAGTCCCAGCGTGAACGCCGTCGCCGTGTCGACGATCAGGGCCTTCGCGTGCATCATCTCGGGAAAGACGTGCAGGCCCGCGACTTCGATCGTGTTCGGCTGGTGACGCTGCAGGAAGCTCGTCACGCTCGAGGTCGTGTCGCTGAACGCGTTCTTGTTGAGCAGGATGCGAACGGCGACGCCGCGCGCGTTTGCCGCCAGCAACGCGGCCATCAGCGTCGTGCCCGGCATGCAGGCGTTGACCGCGTCGTCCTGGCCGGTGAACGTCGCGATGAACGCCGGATCGAAGTCCAGCTCCAACAGGTGGATGCGCGTGGTGGCCGCGGCGATTGCGGCGACCATGCTTTCGCAGGCGAGCTGACCGTCGGGCAGCACCGTGACCTCGTTGCCCTGCGAGACGTGCGGCGGGGTGCTGCCGCCGAGCGTGACCATCCAACCGCCGTCGGGCGGCGTCGCGCTCTCCATCTGCGATGGGCACGGCACGAAGATGCAGACCAGCCACGCCAGCACGATGACGATCAGCACGAGCACGGCGATCAGCACCGCGGCGAGGACGCTGAGGATGACGCACACCAGCGTCACGACCAGCACGAGGATCTGGACGATCACCGAGACCAGCGTGCAGACCACGCTCGTCACCCAGTTGCAGATGAAGCTGAACCAGCCCCAGGAACTGCACGACTGCTGGCTCGAGGTGATGCACTGGTTCTGCCACTGCTGAACCGACTGCAAGACCTGCGTCGAGACGTTCGCGCACTGTTGCACCAGCCACGTGATGAACCCGACCGTCCACAGCACGAGCTGCTCGGTGATGCGCCAGGTGGTTTGAAAGCACGTCGTCATAGCGCGCCCGCGCGGGCCGCGCGACCGCCGCGGCGCCGCTCGTGACGGCGGATCGCGGCTACGATGCACACCAGGCGCAGCCGCGCCCAGCTCAGGCCCGCGATCTTCCCGGCGGCGGCGCCGGCCACCAGGACCAGGAGCGCGCGCCACCAGAAGGCGTGCCCGTCGAGCGTGCGGGCATGGCCGATGCCCCAGCAGAGCAGGGCCGCCAGGGCGAGTAGCGCGCCCAGGGAACCCTCGGCGCAGCCACAGGCCCGCAACGACGCGTTGAGGCCGCGCTCCCAGCGCGCGGCCCGGGCCGGCGCGAGGGACGGAATGCGCAGGGCCGCCCGCAGCATGAAGCGCGGATGTGCCGGGCGCAGCAAGCGCGCGGCGTCGGCAGCCGATTCGATGCGAACGAGCACGCGGTGGCCCTCGCCGGTCTCGGACGTGACGCGAGCGGGGGTTCCAGGCGCCAAACCCTAGGTTATGTTTGGCTAGTATAGCAAGACGAGCGGCAACGTCAAGCACGGTCGCCCAGCATCCCCCGGCGACCGCGGGGTGGTTGGTAGCGGCGTGAATGCCGTCGTCGTCGATCGCTCCGCGCCGGGTGGACTCATCGTCGCCGGCCTCCCCGAGCCGCAACCGCGCGCCGACGAGGCGCTGGTGCGCGTGCATGCGCTCAGCCTGAACCTCGGCGAGATCCGGCGCGCGCGCGCCGCCGACGACGGCTGGCGGCCTGGGTGGGACTTCGCCGGCGTCGTCGAGCGCGCCGCGGCCGGCGGCGGCCCGCCGGCCGGCGCGCGCGTCGTGGGGATGATGCCGGGCAGCGGCGCCTGGGCCGAGCGCATCGCGGCGCCGGTGCGGCACCTCGCGGTGCTCCCGGCGACGGTCTCGTTCGAACGAGCCGCGACGCTGCCGGTCGCGGGCCTGACCGCGCTCTACGCGCTCGACAAGCGCGGCTCGCTGCTCGGCAAGCGCGTGCTGGTGACCGGTGCGTCGGGCGGCGTGGGCGTCTTCGCGGTGCAGCTGGCACGCATCGCCGGCGCGCATGCGACCGGGCTCGTCCATCGCCCCGAAAAGCGCGGCACGGTGGAAGGCTTCGCCGATTGCGTCGTCGTCGGCGAGACGGCCGACTGCGCGCACGACACCGGCCCGTTCGACCTGATCCTCGAGTCCGTCGGCGGCGACGTTTTCGCCAGCGCCTTGCGAGAGCTGGCGGTCGGCGGATTGTTGGTCACCTACGGCACCTCGGCCAACCGCACCGCGACCGTCGAGGTGGCCTCGTTCTACGCGGCGGGCGGTCAGTCGATCTACGGCTTCATCTTGTTCCACGAGCTGGAGAGCCAACCGGCGGGCGACGGCTTGGCGCGCTTGGCATCGTTGCTCGACGCCGGATCGCTGAACGTCCACATCGACGACGTGCTGCCGTTCGCCCAGATCGGCACGGCGGCCGACCGCTTGTGGTCGCGCGGGGTCACCGGGAAGCTCGTCGTTACGCTTTGATGAGGGCCGGCTTTGAGGCCGGTGAGAATTCGCCCCGCGCGCTTGCGCTCAAGCATGTTGTGAGCTTCGCGCGCTATCGTGTGAACAGAAAGCCGGCGACGCAGTCACCGGACGAAACGAGGAGACCACACGATCATGTTGACTGGAATCATTCGCTCCGCTCGGAGCAACATCGGGAAGATCGTCGTCACCGCCGGCGCGGTGGCAACCGTCGGTGTCGGCGCGATGCTGCCGCGACCGGCCTCCGCGAATACGACCGACACCGCGATCACCGCGGCGGCCATCCTCGGCGGGATCGCACTCATCGCCGGCGCCACCAGCCAGCCGTCGTATCCGGTCTGCGGTTACTACGACGAGCCGTGCCCGGCGTACGGCGGCCCCGTCTACGGCCCCGGCTGGCGCGCTCCGCGCACGATCTACGTTCCGCAGCGCGGCGGCTACCGCGGCAGCTACGACGGCGGTCGGCGCGACGAGAACGGTCGCGGTCGCCGCTGACTCTCGGCGGTCGGTGAGGTGAACCCAGACGGCGCGCTCCGGCGCGCCGTCTCCGTTTGGGTCAGCCCGCGGCGGCGCGCACCGCGTCGGCGAAATGCGCGAAGTCGCTGCGGTGCAGCGTGTGGCCGTGGCCTTCGACGACCTCGACCGTGACGGTCTGCGAGGCGTCGGCGAGATCCGCCGGCGCGATGACCGAACCTTCGCCGGCCACCAAGATGCGGGTGGGAATCTTGAGCGCGGCGAGCTTTTGGCGCAGATCCCAACCGCCCGCGTCGACGTCGTTGTCGCGACCGAGGCGCCGCAGCGTGTCGGCCGAGAGCGCGTGCATCGCGTGCACCTTACCGTCGCGATCGACCGCGTCGGCGTCGGCGAAGAGCGCGCGGATCTCGGCGTCGCGTTCCTCGCCGACCGGTTGATCGAGCAGCTCCGCCAGATCGTCGACGTAGTCGCCGTAGAACGTGTTCGGTGCGACGCGGATCATCGGATCGACCAGGACCAGGGCGCGCGCGACCTTGGGTCCGCCGACCAGCGCGACCGCGCCGCCCCACGAGTGGCCGACCACGACCGCGACCGTGCCGATGCTGTCGGCGACCGCGCGCAGGTCGGCGGCCAGCACGGCCAGCGACATCGCGCCGGTGCTCGTCGAGCTCTCGCCGTGGCCGCGCTGATCGTAGGCGAAGACCCGGTGCGTATCCGCGAGTGCCGCGCCCAGCCGCGCGAAGTCGCGCCGCGACGAGGTGATTCCGTGGACGCACAGGATGGCGGGTCCGGCTTCGCCCCACCGCTCGACGGTCGTCGTCTCGCCCGTCTCCAGGGCCACCCGCCGGATCTCGGTCGTGCTCGTCATATGCCGCGCTCGTTTCTCAGCACGCCCGCCGGTCCTTCGCGGCTCGGGCCGTTCGGGCGACGTCGGTGACCGTCGGCCCGGCCGGGACGACCTACGACCACGCAGGCGGCTCGGCGGCTGCGCTCGCCGGGTTGCCATGATGATATCACTGTGATATCATCCATCGAACCATGCGTCAATTCCCGGCGCGGTTGGACAACGGAGTGTACGACGAGCTGAAGCGGCGGTCGGAGAACGAACGCAAAAGCATGAACGCGGTCCTGAACGAATCGCTCGACCGTCACTTTCGTGGCCAGTCGGACGCCAAGGCGGCGCTCCTTCGCGCGCTGGCGGCACTCGAAGAGGCCGAGCGGCCCGAATGACCGCGCACGCGCCGGTACGGGAACGGCTTGGCTGTGGGGCGTACTTCTCAGGTTCGATCATGGCACGCACGCTCGAATCCCTCACCGAAGGTACACCCGTGTTCGCCGGCGAGACACGCGTCGGCGACGTGCGCGGCGTGTATGCCGAAGGCGACGCGCGTTCCGCCGAGCTGATCGTCGTCCACTGGGACGCGCTCGGCAGCGACGTCGGCGTGCCGGCCACCGAGATCGAGAGCATCGACGAGGACGGCGTTTCGTTGATCCGCACCGAGCCCGACGCGTACGAGGATTTCGCGCCGTTCGACGCGTCGCGCTTTCCGACGTTGCGGAAGATCGCGTGACGACCGAGATGGAGACCGCGGTGAACGCGCCGGCGATGAAGTTCTCGATCGTCGTTCCGACGTACAACGAAGCCGGCGGCATCGAGCGGCTGGTCACGACCGTCACCCAGATCTTCCGCGACAACGGGCTCGACGGTGAGATCGTCGTCGTCGACGACAACTCGCCCGACGGCACCGGGGCGATCGTCGACCGCCTCGAACGCGAGGGCTATCCGGTGCGCTGCCTGCACCGGCCCGGCAAGCTCGGCCTCTCGTCCGGCGTGATCGACGGCTGGCGCTTCGCGCGGCCCGACTCGGTCGCGCTCGGCGCGATGGACGCCGACTTCTCGCACGACGCGAACATCATCCCGCGCATGGTGCACGCGCTCGCCGACGAGGGCTACGGCCTGGCGATCGGCTCCCGCTACGTCCCCGGCGGCGGGATCAGCAACTGGCCCAAGCGCCGCATCGTCACCTCGAAGGTGGCCATCGCGCTGGCGCAGCCGCTCACGCCGATCAAAGACATCACCTCGGGGTACTTTCTGGTCAAGCGCGAGGCGCTCGACGGCGTCGACCTCGATCCGATCGGCTTCAAGATCGGGCTCGAGGTCATCGCGAAGGCGCACTACGGCCGCGCGCTCGAGGTGCCGTACGTGTTCACCGATCGCATCGCCGGCGAGTCGAAGCTCAACCAGAACGAGATCCTCAACTATCTGCGCCAGCTCGGCCGCATCTATCGTGCGCGCTTGTTCGGCCGCGGGGGCGCGCGCTAGCCGTGGCGATGCCGGAGTGGCTCCGTCTGCGTCGTGCGCAGCCCGTGCCGCCCGAAGAGGCGGCGCAGTGGACCAAGTGCCCCGGCTGCGGCGAGATGCTCTACCGCCCCGACCTGGCAGCCAACCTGTGGGTGTGCACGCGCTGCGAGCACAACTTCCGCATGCACGCCTTCGATCGCATCGCGCTGCTGGTCGACGCGGACTTCACCGAGATCGGCGGCGACGTGCTGCCGTCCGATCCGCTGGGCTGGACCGACAAGTCGTCGTATCCCGCCAAGCTCCAGCGCGATCGTGAGAAGTCCAAGTTGACCGAAGCGATCGTGTGCGGCTTCGCGACCATCGGCAGCGTCCCGGTCGCGCTCGGCGTGATGGACTTCAACTTTCGCGGCGGCACGATGGGCACGGTCGTCGGCGAGCGCCTGGCGCAGCTCTTCGAGCAGGCTCGCGATCGCGGCGTTCCGGTCATCGTCGTCACCGCCAGCGGCGGCGCCCGCATGGAAGAAGGCATGCTGGCACTGATGCAGATGGCGAAGACGACGCTCGCCGTGCGCCGCTTCCAGGACGCCGGCGGCTACTATCTGAGCGTGCTGACCGACCCCACCACCGGCGGCGTGTCCGCCTCGTTCGCGTTCCAGGCCGACGTCATCGTCGCCGAGTCGCACGCGGCGATCGGCTTCGCCGGACGGCGCGTCATCGAGCAGACGATCCGCCAGAAGCTGCCCGACAACTTCCAGACCGCCGAGTTCCTGCTCGAAAAGGGCGCGATCGACATGGTCGTGCCGCGTCGCGATCTCAAGGACCAGCTGATCCGGCTGCTCGACTACGGCGTCGGCGCGACGATCGCCTCGAGCAACGGTCGCGGCCTGACGGCGCCCGCACCGCAACCGGCGGAGACGCGCACGTGAACGTCATCGTCGAGCGCGAGAAGGGGCTGCTCGAGCTCGAGCAGCGCATCGCCGAGCTCAAGGCGCAAGCCGCGCAGCAGCCGGTCGACATGACGGCCGAGATCACCGCCCTGGAAGCCAAGTACGGCGAGATCCAGCGCGAGATCTTCGGCACGATGACGCCGTGGCAGCGCGTCAACATGGCGCGCCACCCCAAGCGTCCGATCGGGACCGACTACATCAGCGCGTTGGACCGCTTCGACGAGCTGCACGGCGATCGCCACTTCCGCGACGATCATGCGATCGTCGGCGGTTTCGCGAAGCTGCGCGGCCGGCGCGTCGTCGCGATCGCGCAAGACAAGGGCCGCGACACCAAGGAGAAGGTATTCCGCAACTTCGGCATGTCTTCGCCCGAAGGGTATCGCAAGGTCATTCGCCTGGTGCGGTTGGCCGCGCACCTGCACTTGCCGGTCGTCACGTTCATCGACACCAGCGGTGCCGATCCGGGCATCGGTTCGGAGGAGCGCGCGCAGTCCGAGGCGATCGCCGCCTCGCTCTACGAGCTGGCCCAGGTCGAGGTGCCGATCGTCGCGACCGTCATCGGCGAGGGCGGCTCGGGCGGCGCGCTCGCGCTCGGCCTGGCCGACCGGGTGCTGATGCTCGAACACGCGGTCTATTCGGTCGCCTCGCCCGAGGGCGCGGCGGCGATCCTGTGGGGCGACGCGGCGCGTGCCGAAGAAGCGGCCTCGCGACTGCGGCTGACCTCCGACGACCTGTTGCGTTTCGGCATCGTCGACGAGCTCGTGCCCGAGCCGGTCGGCGGCGCGCACCGTGACGGCGCGGCGACGATCGCGCGCGTCCTCGACGCGGTCGATCGCGCCCTGACGACGCTGGTCACGGTGCCGATCCCGACGCTGCTCGACCGTCGCTACGCCAAGTTCCGGCGCATCGGAGCCCCGTGAACAGGCCGGCGGCGCTGCTCCGTCTCGCGAGTCGGATCGGCGTCGTCTGCGTTGTGCTCGTCGTCTTCTCGCTGATCGCCGTGCAGTACGCGCGGTTGATCGGGCGCACCGTCGGCATGGCGCACGAGCTGCGCGACGCCCGCCGCGAGGTCGCGCGCCTGGAAGCGAAGCGCCTGCAGCAGAACCGGGAGATTCGGCGGCTGAGCGATCCCGCCGGCGCGCTGCCGGAGATCCACGACCGCCTGCACCTGGTCGGCGACCACGAAGCGATCATCTATCTCAAGGGCAACAAGGGCGCGCCGAACCCGTGAGCGAGCGCGTGCGCGGCAGCGTCATCAACGTGCACAACCTCGGCGCCACCGTGCGGCTCGAGGACGGCCGGCTGGTGGCCGCGCCGATCGGCGACGTCAACAAGAACCGGGCCGCCTACACGCGTGCGCTGGAGCACAAGTCGGCCACGGTGCCGTTCGACTTGGTGGGGCGGATGGTCGTCCTGGCGCAGACCCGCGTCGACGAGGTCCTGCCGACGAATGACGCACCGGTGCTGACCGACCCCTCGTTCGAGGCGCAAATCGCCGCCTACCTCAAGTCGACCGAGGAGTGGGCGCCGGCCGACCGGCCCGAGCCGGCGGAGCGACACCTGCAGCGCAAGCGCCAGCGCGCGAAGGTGTTTCGCTCGGACGCCACTCCAGGCAGGTAGGCGGCGCGCGTCGAACTTCGCGTCCATGGCGACGAAAGAAGTGCGAGTCGATCCCGTAAAGGTGCCCGGTTCTTTCGTGCGTTTGCAAGGCGCGTACTCGGGGCTGCGCGCCGCCGAACAGCGCGTGGCGGATTTCATCCTGCGGCACCCGGACGAGCTGATCTACCTGACCGTGACGGAGCTGGCCGAGCGGACCAACACCAGCGAGTCGACGGTGGTACGGCTCTGCCAGAAGATCGGCTACAAGGGATATCAAGAGTTCAAGATCGTGCTGGCGCGCGATCTGGTCGAGCCGACGACCGAGATCTACGCGGCGATCGAGCCCGACGACGACCTCTCGACGGTGAAGAGCAAGGTCTTCCAGGCCAACACCCAGGCGCTGCGCGACACCATCGAGGTGCTCGACGACGAGATGCTCGGCCGGGCCGTCGAGGCGTTGGCGAAGGCGAACCGGGTCGACATCTACGGCGTGGGCGGCAGCGGTCCGCTGGCGGCCGACGCGTACCACAAGTTCCTCAAGCTGGGGCTGCGCGCGGTCGCGCTCTCCGACGGCGACCTGATGGCGATGTCCTCGGCGCTGCTGGGCAGCGGCGACGTCGCGCTGGGGATCTCGCACACCGGAGCCAGCCGCGACGTGACCGACGCGCTCGGCCGCGCCAAGACGAACGGTGCGACGACGATCTGCATCACCCATCGGTCCAGCTCGCCGATCACCAAGGTGGCGGACATTCAGCTCGTCACCGCGGCCAAAGAGACGGCTTTCCGCAGTGACGCCAGCTCGAGCCGCATCGCGCAGCTCACGATCATCGACACGCTCTACGTCGGCATCGCGCACAAGGCGCACGACCGCTCGTTGCAGATGATCGAACGAACGCGCGAAGCGACCGCCGCCAAGCGCTACTGATCGCGACGGCACCCTGGCGCGTGGCGGGGCGGCGCGCGGGTCAGCGCTTCGACGCCGAGCTGCGGGTCACGACCGAAGCGTTGGTGTTTCTGGGCGAGCTCGATCCCGAGGCGATCGGCCCGGCGATCGAGTTCGCCACCCACTACGAGCCGACGCCGGTCGCGGAAGCGGAGGCGCTGCTCGCGGCTTCGCCGTTATCACCCGAAACGACGACGTTCGTCGACGTCGGCGCGGGGATGGGGCGCGTCGTCATGCTGGCGGCACGGCGGCCGTTCCGCGCCGTCGTCGGCGTCGAGCTGTCGCCGGCGCTCGCCGAGATCGCGCGCGAGAACCTCGCGGCCGCCAACGATCCCAAGCGCGTCGTGCACGACGTGCGCGTCGTGCGCGCCGACGCCTCCGCGTGGACGCTGCCGCGCGGCGATCTGCTGCTCTATCTCTACAACCCCTTTCAGGCGCCCGTGCTCGAACGGCTGCTGACCCGCGTGGGAAGCGGGCCCGCGCGCGAGGTCGTGCTGCTCTACCACACGCCGGTCGAACGTGCGACGATCGACGCCGACCACCGCTTCGCGCTGGTCGCCGATCTGGGCTTCGGCCTCGTCTACCGGTTGCGCAGCTAGTGCGGCGCGCGCACGCCGACTTCGTCCAGGTGCTGTAAGAGGTCGGCCGGATCGTCGTAGACGCGATACGCGCCCGCGATCTGCAGCTCGTCCAGGCCGTAGCCGCCGGAGAGCAGCCCCACGCCGAGCGCGCGCGCGCGCCGCGCCGCCAGCAGATCCCAGACCGAGTCGCCGACGACGATGCTGTTGGTGATCTCGACGCCGAGCTTCTCGGCCGCTTTCAAGAACAGGTCGGGGTCGGGCTTGGCGTGCGCCACCTCGTCACGGGTGACGATCGGGACGCCGGGCGGGATGTCCAGCAGCGCGAGGGTCCGATACGCGACCTCGCGCCCGCCGCTGGTGGCGATGGCCCACGGCACGCCCAGGTCCGTCAGCGTCGCCAACAACTCGCTCGCGCCCGGCAGCGGCACGACTTCGTCGAACCGCTTGGCATAGGCCTCGGCGTGTCGCCGGCCGAGATCGGACACCGTCGCGGCATCGACGGGACGCCCCAGCTCGCGGGCCAGCGCGCGCACGAACAGCCCGCCGCTCATGCCGACCTTGCGGTGGATCCGCCACATCGAGAGCGCGATGCCGGCCGAGCGCAGCGCGTCGTGCCACGCACCGACGTGCTGGTACACGGAGTCGACCAGCGTACCGTCGAGGTCGAACAAGAGCGCGGGCGCGGCCATAACGTTACATTCGCGACGGCGGGGAGCGCCGCCCGGTGGCCGAAAGGGCCGCCTCGTGACTCGTGCGCTCGTCTCCATCGGCACCAACTCGACGCGGCTCCTGATCCTCGGCGAGGGCGACGCGCCGGTGGTCGCCGAGTCACGCGGGACCCGCCTGGGCGCCGGGATCGGGACGACCGGGTCGATCGACCTGGTGGCGAAGATCCGCACCCTGGCTGCCGTCGACGAGTACGTCGGCATCGCGCGCGCCAACGGCGTGACCGCGGTCGACGCGATCGCGACCAGCGTGCTGCGCCGCGCGAGCGACGGTGAGGCCTTCGGCCGCGAGGTCGAGCACCGAATCGGTGTCGTGCCGCGCGTGCTCACGGGCGAAGAAGAAGCGACCTACTCGTTCCTCGGCGCGACCGCGCAGCGCCCGGGCGCCGAGTCAGTGGCCGTGCTCGACGTCGGCGGCGGCAGCACCGAGATCGCCGTCGACACCCCGGCGCACGCGCGCAGCACCGGTGCCGTCGGCTTGAGCATGTCGCTCGAGATCGGCGCCGTGCGACTCTCGGAACGCCATCCCGCGCTGCTCGGCCAAACCGCGCTCGCGCCGGCCGCGCGCCGTTCGCTCGAGATCGAAGCACGCTCGTACGCGCTCGGCGTCCTCACGCCGCTCTCCGAGGCACGCGGTTTCGGCGAGTTGATCGCCGTCGGCGGCACGGTCTTCACGGCCGCCGCGATGATCGCCGACGGCGCCCGCGACGGCGCGCCGATGACCCGCGCCGATTGCGCCGGGCTCATCGACGCGCTCCTCTCACGCGACCTCGAGGCCCGCAAGCAGATGCCGCACATCCGTCCGCAGCGCGCCGACATCTTACCGGCCGGCCTGATCGTCGTCGACGAAGCCTGCCGCATGCTCGACGTCGACCACTTCACGGTCAGCGAAGCGGACCTGCTCTACGGTTACCTCACATCGAGGTCGTTCCGTTCCGAGCCATTCGTCGCCAAGGGGTAGCGGCCGGTGCCCGCGGCGAATCGGGCCGCGGGATGATGGTGGAATAGGCAGACACAGCAGACTTACCAAATGTGAGCCGACCGCACGGAAACGGCGGCCGGGATGCGCTCAAAGTCGGTGAACTCGTCGCGCGGGCACGACAACGCCGAGCCAAGCCGCGAAGCCGCATGTCGGCGACGTGGAAGGTGTAGAGACTGGACGGGCGCGACCTACCGGTTCGTACGCGAACCCACGGCCAAGGCACAGTCCAGACCACGAACGGTTTCGACGAGAAAGCCGGCGGCGAAAGCCGAAGTGGTACGAAAATCTGCAGCCCGCAAGGGCGTCCGGGTTCGAGCCCCGGTCATCCCACGTTCACGGGCAGCACTCTTGCGGTGTCGGCGCGAACGAGCGTAGATGGCAGAACATCGCGTGTGTGTTTCGCAGACTCCGTCGTACGAGCTCGTCAATACGGACCTCGTCGTCGAGATCGACGACGAGCATGGGAAGCTCGGTGAATTACGGCTCAGCCGCGGCGGCGTCGATTGGTGGCCGCGCGATGCGCGCAACGGCGTCACGATGACGTGGGAGCAGTTCCGCGACCGGCTGGAGGGCTATCGGCTCTGAGCAGCAGGTCAAGCGACCCAGCCTGACCGAAGAGAGCGGGCGACAGCCGTTCGACTGCCGGTCGGCAGCGCGCTGTATCGCGGGGGTGAGACGATGCAGGGACCGGATAAAATCATGCTGATCCGCCACGCGGAGAAGCCGATTCCGGGTGGCCCGAACGGCGTGAACCTGGACGGGAGCCCGAACGATCATGCTCTGATCGTGCGCGGCTGGCACCGCGCAGGCGCGCTGGTGTCGTTTTTCGCCAAGCCGACGCACGCGGGAATCGCCACGCCGACGACGATCTTCGCATCGGGCACCAGCGCCGATCCGTCGCTGCCCCCGGACGAAGCCGAGAGCCTGCGCCCGCAGCAGACGGTCACGCCCGTGCACGACATGCTGGGCGTGCCGTTTCAGACGGCCATCGCCGTCGGTGACGAAGCCGCAGTGATCGAGGCGATCACGGCCTGCACCGGCGTCGTGCTGGTCGCCTGGGAGCACAAGCACATCCCGATCATCGCGGCGGGCTTCGTCGACGGCGCGCCGACCAAATGGGGTGACCGCTTCGATGTGGTGTGGGTCCTCGATCACCAGCCCGACGGAACGTACGCGTTCAGCGCGCTCGACCAATCCCTGCTCGCCGGAGATGTGACGTCATGAGCCACCTCGCGACCCGCGGCGCCAAGAGCCGCACGCTCCGGTTCGGACAGCCCGCGACGCGGCCGCTCAAGGTCTATGCGTTCGATCCGAGTCTGGGGAAAACGCTGGGCAATTTTCTGGTCATCGACGTGCGCTACGAGAAGCTCGAGCCGGGCCCGCTCGGCGAGCGTTTCGCGGTCGTCGACTACGACGGCTCGACGAAGGGATACTACACGCCGGTCGACCTCGACGAGCCCGATCTGCTGCTCGGGCAAGGCCTGGACCCGACCGAGGCCGATCCGCGCTTTCACCAGCAGATGGTCTACGCCGTCGCGTCGGAAACGCTCGACCGATTCGAGGCTGCGCTCGGCCGCCGCGTCCACTGGCGCTTGCCCAAAGGCAAGCAGGAACGGCGGGGCGTGCTCAACCGGCTGTACCTCTTCCCGCACGCGATGGTCCAGGCCAACGCGTTCTACAGCCCGGACGTGCACGGCATCCTGTTCGGATACTTCCGGGCCAGCGACTATGCCGACGCGCAGGTCGTCCCCGGCGAGACGATCTTCACCTGTCTCTCGCACGACATCATCGCGCACGAAGTGACCCACGCGGTCGTCGACGGCATCCGGCAATACTTCATGGAAGCCACCAACATCGACGTCCCGGCCTTCCACGAAGCATTCGCCGACATGTCGGCGCTGTTCCGGCACTTCTCACACAGCGAGGTGCTGCTCGATACGCTGCAGCGAACGGGCGGGAAGCTCTATCTCGGCCGTGAGACGGCGGACACGACGGACCAGGCGCAGTCCAGCTCGCCGCTAGCGACGCGGACGCCGACCATTCAAGCGCAGGTGCGGCCGGACAATCCACTGATCGAGCTGGCGCGGCAATTCGGCCAAGTCTCGGGGATGCACAACGGATTGCGCAGCGCGCTCGGCATCCCGCAGACGCCCGACGCGATCCGCACGACGACCGAACCGCATCTGCGCGGCGCGATCTTGGTCGCGGCCGTCTTTGACGCGTATTTCGACGTCTACTTGCGGCAAACGGCGGATCTCTTCCGCATCTTCCGGGCCGGCGGCGGCTCCGCGCACCCGGTCGACCTGCCCGGGCCGTTGGCCGCGTTGCTGGCGAACGCGGCGAGCGACATCGCGGACCTGTTCTTTTCGGTCTGCGCACGCGCCCTGGACTACTGCCCGCCGGTCGACGTCACGTTCGGCGATTTTCTGCGCGCGCTGATCACCGCGGATACGGTGCTCTTCCCGAGCGACACGTACGGCGTCCGCGAGTCCGTGATGCAGGCCTTCCGGGCCCGCGGCATCCTGCCGACCGACGCCGAGTTCTTTTCCGAGGACGCGCTTTGCTGGCCGCGCGTCGCGCCGGGCACCTACGATCCGGTCGTCGGCCTGGAGTTCGGCGACCCGAACGGCTTGACCACCGAGGAGAAGAACGCCAACGCCGCCGTCCTCCATCGCTTCGCGAAGCGTTACGCGAGGGATCTGGGCTTCGATCCGAAGCTCGCCATCGAGATCCCCTCGTTCCATCCGATGTTCCGCACCGATGAGGACGGCTCGCTGAAGGTCGACATGGTCGTCGAGATGGTGCAGGTCCACAACGAGCCGCTCGATCCGAAACAGCCGAACCTGGGCAGCTTCCCGCTCCGCTGCGGCGTGACGATGATCATCGCACGCCCGCCGGTCGTGGCCGATGAACGCAAGGACCCCCAAGTGTCCTTCGTCATCGAGAAGTCGCTCAGCGACGAGCGGCGCATCCGCCAACGCGCCGCCTACGCCGAACAAGGCGTTACCGACGGTCCAGCTCACGTCAACCTCGCTCTCCTCCACGGGATCTGATGATGGCAACGACGCGCAAGAAGAAGACGACCCGCAAGAAAACCGCGCGGAAAAAGACCGCCGGACGCAAGAAGGCGACGACTCGCAAGAAGACGCCCGCGCGCAAAAAGAAGACGTCCGGACGCAAAAAGAAGACGAGCGGGCGTAAGAAGACGACGCGCAAGAAGCGTCCGCGTCGCAAGGCGCCCGCGCGCGGCGGCGGTGCCGCGACGCCTGCGCCTACGCCGGCCGAACCCTCGCAGAGCTCCGGTGACACGCCGACCCCCACCGCGCCGAGCACACCGAGCGCTCCGGCCCCCGCGAGCCCCGCGCAGCCGGCCGGGTCGATCGGCGGCAAAGCCGGCATTCGCGTGCGGATGTATCGGGTCGGTTTCGGCGACTTCTTTCTCTTGAGTCTGCAAGGACCGGACCGCGTCCATCACATCCTGATCGATTGCGGCGTGCACGCGAAGGACATCGGCAGCATCGGGGATGCGGTCGCGCAAATGGCGCAAGAGACGGGGCGTCATTTGGATCTGCTCATCGTGACGCACCGGCACGCCGACCACATCTCCGGCTTCAGCTCGCAGAAGAGCGTATTCGCGACCTTCACCGTCGACCGCGTCTGGATGTCCTGGTTCGAGGACCCGAACAACGCCGACGCGGTCAAGTTCCAGACCACGCTGACGGCCGTCGCGACCAACCTGCAGGCCAACTTCGCGTTGAGCCCGCCGCTCGAGAACCAATATCTGTACATGGCCCAGAACGTCACCGGCGACGTACTCGGGGTCGGCGGCGTCACGAGCAACCAAGACGCGCTCAACACGCTGCACGGCAAGTTCGGCAACGCGCAGAATCCGCCCATCGACTACTACAAGGCCGGCGATCCGGCGATTCTGCCGCCGGCGCTGGTGCAGGCCGGACTCACGGCGCAGATTCTCGGGCCGCCGATCGACCCGAACCTGGTGAGCCAGATGAACGGCAAAGGCGAGCAATACCTGACCGCGACCACCGACGACGATGCGCCGCCGCGGCGGTTCAACGCGGCTTTCAAGGCGCGGGTCACGGCCTATCCCAAGGGAGCCTTCGAGCTCTGCACGCCCGATGAGATCGCCAAGAACATCGCCGCGGCGCAGCCCGACTTGGCCATCGCCAAGGCACAGCAGGCCGACAACACGCTCAACAACCAGAGCGTCATCGTGCTCTTCGGATTCAACGGGAAGAAGCTGCTCTTCGTCGGCGACGCCCAGTGGGGCAATTGGCAGAACTTCCTCTACGGCGGCGCCGTCGGAACGGGGAGTCCGCAGCTCAGCGCGGCGGCCAGCTCGATCCTGGGCAACATCGACTTCTACAAAGTCGGCCACCACGGCAGCACCAACGCGACGCCGATCGATGCGCTCAACGCGATGCGTCAAGGCATGGTCGCGATGTGCTCGACCATCGAAGGCGCCTACGGCAAGGTTGCCAACAAGAGCGAGGTTCCGCGCGTTCCACTGATGGCCGCGTTGGACAAGAAGACCGGCACGAGAGTCGCGCGCGCCGACGAGGTCGCGGCCGGAACGCAGGCCGCCGGCGCTCCGGTCTATCCCGGCCAGCCGATTCCCCCGCTCCCGAGCATCTTCGAACCGGGCCCCGGCGACAAGCTCTACATCGACTACGAGCTGTAGACGCCAACCCATGCTCCGCCGTGTACGCGCCGCCCTCATCGTCGGCGTCCTCGTGGTGGCACACATCGAGGGTCTCGCGCTGCCGGCGGTGCCCGCGAGCGCTGCGGGCCAGCTCATCCTGAATTTTTTGCCGACACGCCGAAGCGCCGCGGCGACGTATCAGCGACTCGGCCGCGGGGGCTCGGTCCTCGAGGAAGGGCGCGATTCGATCATGGTCGCCGCTCGCAACCATCCGGAGCGCTGGCTCGAGGTCACCATGAGCGACACGTCGGTGGGACTGATCATCCCGCACGGCTACGGTCATGTCCGTCCCTATCCGGAGCCGTGTCCGGGTGCAGATTTCGAGCACGTCCTCTCGCCGGACGGCAGGCTGGGTGCATGTCTGGTTGGCGTTTACCACCGACGGGTGCCCGCGATGGCCAATGGGCCGAGTCTGGTCTTGTTCGCCCCGCCGACCGGACGCGTGTTGCGGCGGGCGAGGACCGACGAGCTTGATGCAGGTTGGCAGGCCTTGGCTTTCGTCGGCGACCACGCGTTGGTCGCGCTCGAGTTCGATGCGCGGTGCGCGGGCATCTCCGATTCGGGCGAGGAGAGAGGCGTTCCGGTGCTGTTCTCGCTCGCGCTGCGCGTGCAGAAGAGGTACACGGATCGTTGCGCAACCGGCGTCGTCCCCTATGGAGCGGGGCGTTTCGCCACCGTCTGGTTTCTCGGCGGCGACGGCCTGTTTCGCCTCGCGGACGGCACGCTGCACCAGGGCGACTTGCTTGCCGTGAGCGATGACGGAACGCCGATCGTGTGGTCGTCGAACGTCGTTCGGGGCGACGGCTGGACCGTGCCCGCGACGACGTTTCCGCTGGCCACCTGGGTTCGTTGATCGACTAGTGCGCGAAGCCGGCTTGCGCGACGGCTTGTTGGCTCGACGTGACGTGCACCGCGTCGGCGACGTACACGGGAATCGCCTGGTCCGGCTTCACGATGACGTCGTGGCCGTGCACGAAGTTGTGCGCGAAGAGCCCGAGCGGTCCCAGCAAGACGTAGGACGCGATCGTCGCGGTCGACGCCGCACCCTTTTTGCCTTCGCCATCTTGCTGCGCGGGCACATCTGAGAGAGCAACCTTCTCGCCGTCGACGCCGTAGACCCAATCGAACTTCAGCGCGAGTTTTCCGGGGTGCCCGTTTCCGGCAGCGCTCTCGGCGTTCGCGACCGTGCCGGTGCCGAGTGCGCCCTTCGCAATGACGACCCAGCCGTCGACCACGACATCGTGCTGTGCCTTGAATTGGAACGTGTCGCCGGTATGCGCGGTGTTCGACGCGATCTGCGCCGTCAGGACGACCTTCATCGGCGTGCCGCCGGGAATGAGCACCGCGGTACCGGTAACAGGCCCCGCGACCGGCGCAGGCGACGTTGCCGGCGCGGTCTGTGCCAACGCCGAGCCGGCGAGCAATGCGAGCAAGGCGACCGTCGTACCGGCGGCGCGCAGAGAGAGATGTGCCATGAGAGCCCCTTCCAGAAAGAGGGAAGCGGGGCGCACGGTAACACCCCTAGCCGAATATCGGCACCCGGCTGCTCGCTCTTATAGAGCAAATGCGCTCTATCGCACGCTGGCAAGCGGCCTCTCCCTGGAAGTTCCTCAATCCGACAAGATCGATCGCCGGACTTGACCAGGTAGCGCTGATCGTATAGAACTAACTGGTTGGAGGCCTGATGGGACGGTTTCCCGAATGGCCGCCTGTTCCCGACCCGGCGCCGAGAGCCGGGTTTTCGTGTGTCCGGAGGTTGGTGCGCTGAAGATCCTCGTCACCGTCAAGCTCGTCCCCGATACGAACGCCGACAAGCGGATCGATCCGGCGACGAAGCGCCTCGTCCGTACCGGCGTCGAGACGGTTCTCAACCCGTTCGACGAGTACGCGATCGAAGCGGCCCTGCAGCTCAAAGAGAAGCTCAACGATGGTTCCACGGTAACCGTCGTCTCCATGACGCCCGCGTCGGGCAAAGAGATCGTGCGCAAGGCGCTCGCGATGGGCGCGGATGACGCCGTCATGCTGTCCGACGACACGCTCGCCGGCAGCGACTTGTGGGGAACCGCGGTCGCGCTGTCCGCGGCGATCAAGCAACAGAGTCCCGATCTGATCCTGACCGGCACGCAGTCGACCGACGCGGGCACCGGTGATCTGCCGGGGATGCTCGCCGAGAAGCTCGGTCTGCCCGGTCTGACCAACGCGCGCAGCGTCGAGCTCGTCGACGGCCGCGTCAAGGTGCAACGCGAAACGGAGACGGGCTACATGACGCTCTCCGCGCCGCTGCCCGCGCTGGTGAGCGTGACGAAGTCGGCCAACGAGCCGCGTTATCCGTCGCTCAAAGGCATCATGGGCGCCAAGAAAAAGGAGATCAAGCAGCTCGCCGCCGGCGATCTCGCGCTGACCGTCGCGGTCGGCAGCGACGGCGCGAAGGCGAAGCTGACCGATCTCGCGACGCCGCCGACCCGCGGCAAGGGCAAAGTGGTGACGGTTGCCGACGGCGCGGAAGGCGCGAAGGTCATCGTCGAGTTCCTCAAAGAGCGGAAGTTCCTGTGATGCAAAACGTCATCGCGTTCATCGAGCACAAGAAGGGCGCGCCGCGGCGGGTCGCGCTGGAAGCGGCAACCTACGCCAAGACGCTCGCCGATCAGCTGGGCGGCAAGGCGCACGCCGTCGTCACCGGTCCCGGTGCCGGCGCCGCGGCCGAGCTGCTCAAGAAGTACCCGCTCGACCAGATCCACGTCTCCGAGGAAGACCGCTTCCTCGACGGCGCCGTCGACGCGCTCGAAGCGGTTGCCAAGGCCGCAGGTCCCTCGCTCATTTTGGTCGGCAACACCGTCATCGGTCGCGACGTCGGCTCGCGCTTCGCGGCGCGGCTGGACTGCGGCATCAACGCCGACGTCACCGACTTCAAGATCGACGGCGGCTCGGTCGCCTGTGTTTCCCCCAAGCTGGGCGGTCTGGTGATCACGACCTGCCAGCTGACCGGTTCGGACTACGGCGTCGCCGCGATCCGTCCCAACGTTTTTGCCGCCAAGGAAACTCCTGGGGCCGGTGAGATCGTTTCACTCCCGTCGAGTGGGAAGGCGTCCACCATCACGGTGGAGGATGAGGTCGAGGAAGCCGCGGCGGAGCTCGGCGTCGAAGAGGCGTCGGTCGTCGTCAGCGGCGGTCGTGGGATGGGCGGTCCGGAACCGTTCACCACGATCCTCAAAGGCCTGGCCGACGCGTTCGGCGGCGCAGTGGGTGCCTCTCGTGCGGCGGTCGACGCCGGTTGGGTCGCTCATGGTCACCAAGTCGGGCAAACCGGGAAGACCGTCAGCCCGCAACTCTACATCGCCGTTGGTATCTCAGGCGCGATTCAACACAAGGTCGGGATGCGCACGTCCGAAACGATCGTCGCGATCAACAAGGACGCGGGTGCCCCGATCTCCGAGTTCGCCGACCTCCTTGTCGTCGGAGACGCGTTCGCCATCGTTCCGGAGTTGACGAACCTCGTTAAAGACGCGAAAGCCGCTCACGCTTGATGAAGCCCCGTCTGGTACCCGTTTTGGCACTCACGGCCGCCGCGTTTCTCGCGGCGGTCGCGGTGCATCCGCACGCCGCGAACGCCGCGCCCAAACCGGCGGCGACCGCGTCGCCGAGCCCCTCGCCGTCGCCCAGCGCGACGCCTGAGCCGCTCGATCACGCGATCCCGCGCCTGGAGGCGGCGGTCAAGGCTGATCCGACCGACAAACAGGACGCGATCGAGCTGGCTGCGGACTATCTGCAGATCAACCGAGCCGATCTCGCGATCGCGCTCACGCAGAAGCTGATCCAGGGCGGGACGAAGACGGCCCAGACCTACTATTTCGACGGGCTGGCCAACCAGCAGCTCGGCCATCAAGCGCAAGCGCTGGCCGATCTCGAGCAAGCCGCGAACCTCGAGCCGACCAACGCCGGCGTGCTGGGGACGCTGACCAACTTGTATCTGCAGCTCAATCGCCCGGCGGACGCAGAGCGCGTCGCCAAGCGCGCGATCACGTTCAACAAGAACGACGAGAACGCGGCGCTGGCCTACGGTTCGGTGCTGGCGCAAGAGCAGAAGTTCGACGAAGCGCGCCAACAGTACGAAGCCGCCGCGACGATCAACCCCAAGGACGTGCGGCCGGTGCTGCTCGAGGCGCAGACCTATCAGGCACAAGGCGCACTCGCGCTGGCCAGCCAGCTCTACGACCGTGCGATCGCGATCGATCCCAAGAGCATCGACGCGCTGGCCGGCAAGGCGCGCCTGCAGGCCGCCGAGCACGACGTCACCGGCGCGATCGCGACCTTCGAGACGCTGCTGAATCTGGCGGTCGACCCGGCCGACAAGGTCATCGTCATCGATCAGGAAGGCGCCGTGTACGCCAACGAAAAGATGGACGGCAACGCCGACCAGCAATTCCGCCGCGCGCTGACCGCCTATCCGAACGTGTTGGCCGGTCACACCGCGTACGGTGAGTATCTCGCCAGCCGCAACGACCGCGTCGGCGCCGAGCGGGAGTTCCTGGCGGGCGAGGGCCCCAACCGCGATCAGCCCGATGCGGTGGTGAAGCTCGGCGAGCTGTACGCGCAAGAGAAGCAGTTCGGGAAGGCGATCGATCAGTTCAAGCGGCTGGTCGAGATCGCCGGCAACGACCCGCGCTCGCACCTCTTGCTGGCCGCCAGTTACGCCGCGAACAACCAGTTCGACAAGTCGCGCGACGAGTTCAAGGCGTCCTACAACCTCCAGCACACCTCGGAAGCGCTGCTCGGGCTGGGGCAGGCCGATCTACGCACGCGCAACTATGCCGAGTGCGCGCAGGTCTACGACGCGATCGATCGCGGCGCGCCGCAGCTCGCACGCCAGCAGCCGGCGATCCTGTATTCGCTGGGCCAGTGCTACGAAGGCGCCAAGCAGAACGACAAGGCGCGCTCGACCTACCTGCGGCTGTTGAGCTATCTCCCGCCGGGCTCACAGGCCGCCGGTGAGGTGAAGTCGCGCATCGCCTCGCTCGACCATGCCAACCAGCCGGCGCGCAAGCCTGCGGCCAAGCCGACCGCGTCGCCCAAGCAAGCCGCCCTGGCGCACAAGCCGAAGCCGAGCCCGACGCCGACTCACTAGTCCGATGCTCGTCGCGTACGACGAAGGCCTCACCACCCACCTGGCCGGCGTTCCGCACCCGGAGTCGCCGGACCGGGTGCGGGTCGTCGCGCACGAGCTCGAACGCCGCGGCATGCTCGGCGAGCGGCTTGACCCGCGCGTCGCGCGGCCCGACGAGATCGCGCGCGTCCATCCCGCCGGGTACATCGAACTGGTCCGGCGGACGTGTGCCAGCCTCGAAGACGGCGACGTCGCACAGCTGATCACCGGCGACACCATCGTCGACGAGACGTCGTACGAAGGCGCAGCACGCGCCGTCGGCGCGGCGCTGGTCGCGCTCGAGCACGCCGTCACCAATCGCCGCGCCGCGTTCGCGCTGGTGCGGCCGCCGGGCCATCACGCCGAGCCCGCGCGCGGGATGGGCTTTTGCGTGTTCAACAACGTCGCGATCGCGGCGCGCACCTTCGCGCAGGATACCGGCGGGCGCGCGCTGGTTTGGGACTTCGACTACCATCACGGCAACGGGACGCAGGCCGCCACCGGCGGTGGCGTCTCGTTCTTCGGCACGCACGCCGATCCGGCGTATCCCGGCACCGGCGATCCGCGCGACAACCGCGTCACCGCCGGCGCGGCGATGGTCAACGTGCCGATCGACGCGCGCGGGATCGCGACCGAGGGTTTCGTCGCGATCCACACCCGCGCGCTGCGCGCGCTGGCCGAACGCGTGCAGCCGCGCCTGATCGTCGTCAGCGCCGGCTACGACGTCGTCGCCGGGGATCCGGTCGGCGATCTGGGCGTCGAACCGTCGTTCGCGCGGCAAATGGGCCGGCTCGTCCGGGAAATCGCCGATACCTACTGCGACGGCCGCGCGCTGTTCGTGCTCGAGGGCGGCTACGATCCGCACACGCTCGCCGGCTGCGTCGCCGAGACGATTCTCGGCTTCGAAGAGGCGACCGAGGTCGAACGCACCGACGTGCAAGCGATCCCGCCGCGCCAACGGGCGCTGGTTCGCGAAGTCGAAGACGCCGCATTGACATCATGAACATCGTCATTCTGATCCTCCGGGTCGCGCTGGGCGCGATCTTCATCGTCGCGGGTGCCTCGAAGATCGGGCACGCCGCGTTCTTCGCGGCGCAGATCGCGGGCTTTCGCATCTTGCCGCAGGCCGTGGTCGCGCCGCTCGCGCTGGTGCTGCCGTTCCTCGAAGTGCTGCTCGGCGCGTACCTGGTCGTCGGCTTGTTCACTCGTCAGGCCGCTTGGATCGCGGCGCTGCTGCTGCTGATCTTCGACGCGGCCATCGCGTCGGCGGTCGTACGCGGCATGGCCATCGACTGCGGCTGCTTCGGGCCGAGCGACGCCACCCTGACCACCTGGAGCGAGGTCGCACGCGACGCGATCTTCGTCGTGCTGGCCGTCATCGTCGCCCTGCGCGCGCCCGGAAGGCTGGCGCTCGACCACCGTCTCAACAAGGGATCATGAACCGCAAGACGCTCATTTACGGCACGCTGGCCGTCGTCATCATCGCGATCATCGCCGCCATCGGGCTGGCGAATCGCAACGCGGTGCCCAACGCCGCTTCGCAAGCGCCGATGCAATCGAAGCTCAAGGTCGGCGACACGGCGCCCGAGTTCAAGGTCGACACGAACGCCGGACCCTTCGACCTGGCCAGCGTGCAGACGCCGGTGCTGCTCGAGGTCTTCGCGACCTGGTGCCCGCACTGCCAGCACGAGACGGTCATCCTCAACGATCTCGCCACCAAGTACCAAGGCAAGATCGCGATGGTCGCCGTGAGCGGCAGTCCCTACGGGATGGACGGCAGCAGCCCCGAGTCGTTGGCCGACGTCAACACGTTCGGCCAGACGTTCCGGGTCCGCTATCCGCTGGCGTTCGATCCGCAGCTCACGGTCGGGCAGCAGTACTTGCTGGGCGGCTATCCCACCATCGTCCTGATCAAGCCCGACAAGAAGATCGCCTTCCTCAAGGACGGCGAGATCCCGGAAGCGGACCTGGTCAAGGCGATCAACGGCGTCCTCTAGCCGATCTAACGGCCTTCTCACGACCTGCTAACGGCGCTCTCACAACGCGGTAACCGGTACCGCGGTAGTGTGGTGCAGATGGGCACCGCCCGTCACGCACTCGATGAAACGCGCCGTCACCCGGCGTGAGGAGATCGCCTTGTCACCCATTCGCTTCCTGACGACCGTCGCGCTGGCCGCGGCGGTCGCCGCCCCGACGGCCGCGTTCGCCCAAAGCACCGGCCCCAACGGGCCGCCGCCCGCCGGTCCCCCGGCGGCCGCCGGGCCGGCCGGCATGCACCACGGTCATCACCGCCACAACCGCTTCCTGCACGCGCTGCGCGGGCTCAAGCTGAGCGACGCGCAGCGTGCGCAGATCCGCGACACCGTCCGCCAAACGTTCCGGGCCAATCGCGGGCTCGATCCGCAAACGCGGCGCACCAACCTGCGCGCGATGCGCCAGAAGGTCGAAGCGATCCTGACGCCCGACCAGCGCGCGCGATTCCACGCCGCGTTGCAGCGTCACCGCGAGCGCGTCAACCCGGGCGGCCCGATGATTCCCGCCCAGCCGCCGGCGGGCGCGCCGGGTCGCTAGTCGCGACCGAATCGCCGACGTCTCGCGCCAGCGCCGCCTTCACCGCGGCGACCAGCGAGACGTCGGCGGTCACCGTTCCCCAGTCCAGTTGCGCGCCGTAGCTGCCGCCGGCGAAGGTCGCGTTGGTCGAGCCGATCCAGGCGCGGTCGCCCACCAGCGCCAGCTTGGCATTGCTGCTGCCGGCGCGCACCTCGACGCCGGCACCGCGCAGATGCGAGAGCACCGCGTGGGCGCGTCCGCTCTCGGCGCCGTTGACGATCAGCGTCGTCGGTGCGCCGCTCGCGGCATGATGGGCGAGCGCGGCCGTCAGCGGCCCGGCGCCGATCGCTTCGGTTTCGAGCGTCACCGGCGCGGCGCCGGCATGTGCGAGCAGGTCGAGCTCGAGCGCCTGGGCACGGTCCTTGCGCGTCGCCAAGCCGTCGACCGAACCACCGTGGCCGGCCAGCGAGCGGCGCACCAGCGCGACCGCGTCCGGATCGTCGTCGGCGACGACCAAATCTCGCCCGCTGTGCGTCCAGTTGCGATCGTCGAGATACGCGACGCCGTCGCAGACGGCGGCTTTGAGGTGAAACGTCGTGTGACCGTCGTCGCCGACCAGGCGTACGTGCGCGCCGGCCGCGCGCAGCTCGCGCGCATTCGCGGCGTTCTCTCCCGCGAGCTCGCCGGTGCTGTCCGGCCACGGCGCGCGCGGCAAGACGACGTCGACGTGGGCGCCGCGGTGGGCCGCGGCGATCAGCGCATCGTGCACCGGTCCCGGCGGCAGGATGTACGCGCCGAGCGCGACGTCGCGCGCGCCGGCGACCCGCGCGGCGAGCGCGGGCACGGAAGAAAGCGTCGTTCCCATGCCGCTCGTTCACGCGCTCCGCGGCGCGTGACGAGGGTCAGGGGACGACGGACTTCGCGATCGGGACCAGCTCGGTCAGGTCGAGGTCGCCGACGAGCAAGAACGTCAGCCGGCGCTCGCGCCACGAGAGCAGCGTGTCGGAACCGTCGTGCGCGTACTGCGCGTCGTGGCCTTCGAACGAGGTCGCGTGGGCCTGCATGTCGCTGAAATCGACGGCGCGATCGCTGGCGTTCTCGAACAGCGAGAGGTTGCGGATGCCGTCGGTGTAGAGCAGGTGCAGGTTCTTGATGCCTTCCGGCGTGCGCGAGACGTCGGCGCCCGTCAGGATGAAGCCGTCGGGGAGATATTTCGGCGTGATCGGCGTGAAGCCGGCCTCGGTGATCGCACCCGGCAGCGCGCCTTGGCGACTGTACGAACGGCCGCGCACGGTGTCGTATCCGCTCGGAACGCTGGTGGAGAAGATGGCCTCGGGGATCGCGTCGGTGTAGCGGATCTCGTCGAAGCGCGTGCGCCACGCCAGCGAACCGTCGCTGTGATACGCCTCTTTGGCCAGCACGACGTGCATGTCGCTGTCGATCCACAGCCGCATCACGCGTTCGCCGGTGTAGCGGCTGACCAGGTCGACGACGTCGGTGCGGCGGTCGGCGACGTTGTCGGTCGCGCTGCGCACGGCGCGGTAGTTCCCGTCGAGCAGCGCGATGTCGTCGACGATCGCGACCGGGTCGACGACGGTCTTGTTCTCGCTGACCACGACCCGCTTGTTGAGCGGCTCGACGTCGTACGAGATCGCGCCGTGGGTGATGACGTACTCGCCGTACACGCCGCGCGGGGCCAGGTAGGTGCGCCGCGTCTCGTCGGGTGCGCGGTGCTCGATCTTCGCGACGTACGCGAACGCCTGATGCGTCCCGCTGACGATCGAGGACATCTGTCCGACAAACGAGACGTGGCGCGGCGCGGCGACCGCCGCGACGATCAGCGGGCGCGCATCCGTGCTCGGCTGCGGGGTGGCGGCGCGCGCGGCCGCGACGAGCCCGGCCGGCGCGCTCACCAGGAGCGCGCCGAAGAGCGCGAAGAGCCTAGCGGTCCGCACCGACGGCGTCGTCGAGAGTCGCGGCGTCGGCGGAATCGATGTACGAGGCGGCGGACGACGAGGCGGTGTGGTTCGCGGCCGTCTCGTAGATGGCGGGCGCGGCGCCCTGACCGAGCGGGTTGTCCTGGGTCTCGGCGCTGTGCTCGTCGAGGTAGAACGTGGCGGCGACGCCCGGCACGGACCCGCGGAAGACCGGCGTCCCGAAGTACACGCCGAGAATGAAGGCCGCGGCGACCGGGACCGCCAGCGCGGGTCCCCAGCGCAGGTGCAGGCGCGCCAGCACCGAGGGGCGTTCGCGACGGACCGCGTCCCAGACGCGCGCCTTGATCAGCGACGGGAACTCGCGCTCTTGCGCGCCGGCCAGCGCGCGCAGACGTTCGCCCAGCGCCGCTTCCTCGTCGTGCAGCGCGAGGCAATCGGCGCACGTCTCGAGGTGCGCGAAAACGGCGGCGTCCGCGTCGGGGTCGAGCGCGCGGTGCTGGTAGTCGATGAGGGTGTCGCGATCGTAGTGGCTGGTCATCGTCGTTCCTGTTGCGCCCGGGTCACCAACCGACGGAGAAGGGCTCGCGCTCTATGGAGTCGCGACCGGACGGTTCCGATCGAGCACCCCATGATGTCCGCGATTTCTTGGTAGCTGTACTCTTCGATATCGGCGAGGATGACGACTTGGCGCTGTTCCGGGGAGAGTTGCGACAACGCGATTGCGAGCGGCTCCCCCAACTGCCCCGCCATGTAGTCCTCGATGGGATCGACCGCGAGCGGCCGGCTCCCCCCGTACTCTTGCGGGGCGTTGTCTTCCGGGATTTCCTCTTGGAAACGTCCTTTTCTCCTCCGAAGTTCATCTCGGTAGAGATTCGTGACGATCCGGTAAACCCAAGAGAGGAAGCTCGTGCCTGGTTGGAACGAGCGCCAAGCCCGGTACACGCGAATGAACGCCTCCTGCGTCAGATCGCGGGCGTCGGCTTCGTTCCCGGTCAGCCGGTAGGCGAAGTTGTAGGTCGCCTTGCCGTACTGGTCCATCGCCATTTCGAGGAACGCCGAGGCCTCCGGCGTCGGCGGGTCGGACGGCTTGCGCGGGACCCCCATCGGGAAAAGAGCCTTCGGGGGAGCGTCGCCGACGGCCTCGCGGCCTCAGCGACGCTTAACGACAGCGGGCCGCGGCTGCGACGATGACGCGGGTGGCCGCGTCTTCCCAGCGGCCGGTGTAGCTCTGGATCGCGCCCAGGTCGTCGTCGAGCTTGTGGGCGTCGTGGAGGCTGACCGCGACCTGGTGCTGGCCGATGTCCGCGACGCTCGTCTTCTGGTCGTTCAGGAACCCGGTGATGGGCGGCATCGTCGGGTACGCGCCGGCCGGCAGGTTCGGCTGCATCGAGTTCATCATCTGCTGCTGCGTCTCGCTGGGCTGCGCGAACCGTCGCATCCGCTCGGTCTCGACGAAACCCGACATGATGCTCTCTTCCATCTTCTGGGCCTGCAAGATGCCGTTGAGGGTGGTCTTGAGGTCCTTGATGCTCTTCTGATCCTCGCTCGACGCGGTTGCCGCGGGGATGAGCAGCGGATCGTCGACGGCGTTCTTGAGCTTCTCGACCTGATCGTTCATGTGGTCGACCTCGCGGTCCATCTGCAGCAGGTGCAGGTCGCGCGACGCGTCGTTGTCCTTCACGACGTAGTCGAAGATCTTCGCGCGGACGACCTTGTAGCTGGCGTCCGTCGCCATCGCGGCCTGCAACGCCGGCGCCACGACCGTCCGCAGGGCGCTGCACAACGGCCGGTTGTGCGTCGTGCCGATCAGCGGGGGCGGCGTCGACTGGATCGGGTCGAGCGTGAAGGGGTTGGTCGCGGTCGGTTTCGGCGCGGGAGTCGCGGCGAGGGCCACGGCCAAGACGATGGCAAGCACCTAGCTTCCGTTCGGCACCCGGCCAGGCGCCTCCGTGCTGAGCGACCGGCACCTGCGGGACGTCGTCGTCGTCGAACGGCTCCTCGGTGGGGCGTTCAGACCGAAGCCGTAGCGGGAACTTCGGGTGACCTACGACAATCGTTAGGAGCACCTCACGCCCTCGGAGCATCATGGCCGCCGTCCACGCCGAGTCCCAAACCTTTCCCGTCCCTCGGAACCGCGGCCGCCTGTGGCGCTACCTTGCCGTCGCCGGGCCCGGGCTGATCGTCGCCTTCGCCGACACCGAGGCCGGCAGCATCACCACCGCGGCGACGTCGGGCGCGCAGTTCGGCATGAAGCTGGTGCTCCTCCAGCTGCTGCTGATCGTGCCGCTGTTCGTCGTCCAGGAGATGACCGTGCGGCTCGGCACGGTGACCGGCAAAGGGCACGCGCAGCTGATCCGCGAGCATTATGGGCTGGGCTGGACGTGGCTCTCGCTGGGGACGATGCTGATCACCAACCTGGCCGCGCTGGTCACCGAGTTCATCGGTGTCGCCGGCGCCGCGCTGATCTTCGGCATCCCGGCCGCGCCGCTGGTCGTCGCCGCGGCGGCGGTCCTGGTCGGGGTCGCGCTCAGCGGTCGCTATCGACGGGCCGAAGTGTTCGCGCTCGGCCTGTGCCTGTTGGAGCTGCTGTTCATCCCGGCCGCCTTCGCGGCGCATCCGCAGCTGGGGACGCTGGTCCGCGACGGGCTCTTCGGGAGCCAGCCGTTGGGCAACCGCGACTACCTGTTGCTGGTGGCCGGCAACATCGGCGCGGTCATCATGCCGTGGATGATCTTCTACCAGCAGTCGGCGACCGTCGACAAAGGGCTGCGCGAGGCCGACCTCGGCCTGGCCCGCACCGACACCGCGATCGGCTCGGTCGCGACGCAGCTGATCATGGTGGCCGTGATCGTCACCTGCGGCGCGACCCTGTTCGTCCACCACATCAGCGTCACGGACGCCGCGCAGGCAGCCCTGGCTCTGGTGCCCCTGACGGGCTCCAAGCTGGCCGGGATCGCCTTCGGGGCCGGCCTGCTGGGCGCGGCCATGCTGGGGGCGCTGGTGGTGTCCTTGGCGACCGCTTGGGCCTTCGGAGAGGCCTTTGCCTGGCGCTGCTCGCTCAACGCCCAGTGCGTTGACGCGAAGCGCTTCTACGGCCTGTACGCGGGCATGGTCGTGGTCGCCGCGGGGGTCGTCCTGATCCCCCATCTGCCGCTGGTGCGGATCACCGTCTGGGTGGAGGCCTTCAACGCGTTCGTGCTGCCGATCGTCCTTGGGTTCTTGCTCGTCTTGTCCAACGACAGGAAGATTTTGGGTTCGCGTGTGAACTCGCTCCTGGGCAACGTCGTCGCCATCGGGGTCGCGATCGTGTGCGTGGGACTTGGCCTTTGGATGGGTGCGCTGACACTCATGGGCCAGGTGTAGCAAGGCTACCGAGCGGTCGCATTTACGTACACTTTACGAGCAAGTAATTGACCTAATTGTGACCGTGCTCGCATAGTTTCCTTACACAGCCCGGAAGACGTCCGCCGGGTCGGAACCTCTATAAACCAAGGGTGAGGACGTCATCCCAACGGTACGTCCGCTCGATCTCGTTTAGAGATGGAGCGGCGGGCTCGCCCGGCAACGGAAGAGCCCTCGTCGACGGGTCACACCGACGACGCCGTCTCCGAACGGGGCTCGTATGAACCGCCTTCTTTCCGCCCTCGCGCTCGCCGCTCTTATTACAGGGTCGGCTTGTAGTGCTCCGACGAGCGTCGGCAGCGTTTCGCCGCAGACCCTCGCCGACCAGTCGTCGGCTCGTCATACGCAAGACGTAACCGGCGGAGGCGGCGGCTTCAACACTGCAGCCGTCACGGTAGACCTCTACGACGCGGCGCTGCAGCTCGGACCCAACGCGCAGGTCAACGTCGCGATCGAGGGCGTGGACGTGGTGTCGGACGGCACCGAGTATCCGCTGGTGTCGTACGCGAGTGCGCAGATCGTCAACTTGCTCCAACTGCAGCAGGTGGCGGACGCGATTCAGGGCCAGCTTCCGGCAGGCTCGTACGACTCGCTGGAGCTGCTCGTCGATCCCTCGCAGTCGACGCTGGTCAACAACGGCACGACGTATCCGATGGTCTTCCGCAGCGGGCGCTCGAAGTGGGGCACGACCAGCTCGCGCCGCCGCTCGCACTCGCAGAGCACCCTACGCGGAACGCAAGACGTCGTCGGCGGCGGCGGCGGCTTCATGGCACTCGTCGCGCCGGTCAGCTTCAGCGCCAGCTCGGGCGGGTCGGTGAGCCTCGCCGTCGACTTCAACGTCCTCGAGTCCGTGACCGTGGCCAACGGCGTCGCGATCGTGACCGCGAACCTTGCGGCTGCGGATCAGCCCTCGGCCGTGAACGGCGTCGTGCAGAATCAGGCCGGCCAGCCGGTGGTCAACGCGACCATCATCGCGACCGATTCGAACGGTAACGTCGACAACACGACGACCACCGCATCCGACGGATCGTTCACGCTGCATGCCCTGAACAGCGGCGCGTACACGATCTCGGTCGTGAACTCGTACACGAGCGCCAGTGGGAACACCGTCACCGCGAGCGGTAACGATCCAAACGCGTCGCCAAGTGTCCCCATCGATTTGGCACCGTCCGACCAACTCAACATCGGAACGCTGATCGACTAGAGCGGCCCTCAGGTACTCAAGGTGCAGGGAAGCATCGGCGCAGAGAAGGCTGCTAGTACCGTCCGTGACGCGAAGCTCGCGTTACGGGCGGCCTGGTACGATGCTGTTCTCTCGCTGACCGAGGGCTGCGAAGATTGGGCCTCGCCGTTCGCGGAGCAGGCGATGCTCATGAAGGCGGACGTGCTGGGCCGTCGCGATCGCGTGAACGCGCTCGAATACCTCACGAGCATCGAAGATCTCTTTGACTCCGTCGAGGGCCGGTTCGAGCGTGATCTCGCGGCCGGATTCCTCCACTATCGCCTGAACGACTTCGACACCGGCGACGCGCGGTACGACGCGGCGCGCAAGCTCGCGGGCGCCGTAACGGACGGCGAGAAAACGCTCGCGTTCCATCAGCTGCGCTGTGCGTTCATGCGCCGCGAATGCAACCTCGATGCGCCGGAGTTCGCGCTCGCGTTCTCGCATCCCGATCCGCACATCGTTACGCTCACGCACAATTACCGCGGGTGGTATCATGCCGCGCTGGGCGACCTGCGCGGGCAGATCGCCGAGTGCCGCAAGGCGCTCGCGGTGAAGCCGCGCGCGGACGAGCCGTACGACGTGCAGCTGCGAGCGAAGAACGTCTACACGCTGGCTCTCATCGCGTTCGAGATCGCGGACGGCGAAAGCGTCTCGGTCGCTCGCGAGGTGGCCGACACCATCGCTTGGACGCCGGACCTCGATGTTGAGCACTTCAATACGCTGCGCTGGTTCGGGTGGGACTCGTTCATGCGCGGACGGCCGGGCGCCGCACAGTGGTCGTTCAAGGATGCGCGCGCCGTCGCGCCGTCGGTGCACTGGCAGGTGATGGCGCATCTGGATCGTTCGTATGTCGCGCGGATCGCGAAGAACGAGGCGTGGGCGCTCGACGAGCTCAATCAGGCCGACCGCCTGGCGCGTGACACGCGATGGGAACTGGCCGCCGGCGAAGAGCGGCAAGTGCTGCCCGTGCTCGCCACGCTGTTCGCTCGCGTCGACCCGGTCCGCGCGCAGCGCTATGCCGCGATCTACGGTTCGATTGGCGCTGCCAAGGGCGTCGATCCGATGCTCGGCATGGTCAAGGATCCACGCGTGTGGGCTTTTGCCCGTTACGCGCAAGGTCTCATCGACCTCACGCTCGGGCGGCCCGACATGGCGGTCCCGGCGATCGCGGCCGCCCTCGAGAAGTTCGAAGCCGTCGATTATCACTTCCGCTCCACGCTCGCTGCCGGGATGTTGTACGAGGCGACGGGTGAGCAGCGGTGGCGCGAGGCGTCGATCGCGCACGCCAATCAGTATCCGAACTGCCCGCTTGCGACCTTCGCCGACGACGCGGTCGCGCGCGAAGAAGTCATGCCGCGCACGCTCTCGCCGTTCCAAAAGCAGATTGTCCGCGCGCTCATCAACGGCGCCGACGTCTCCGAGCTCTCGCGGCGGTTCAGCCGCAGCCTCTACACCATCGAGCGGCAGGTCAGCGAAGTCTACTCGGCCTTCGACGTGCGTACGCGTGGGGAGCTGCTCGACGTCGCGCAGGCACGAGGCCTGGCGTGACGGTCGCGCTGGCGGTGCTGCTCGTCCTGGTGATCGCCGCGGCGGCGGTCTGGGCGACGCGCATGCTGGCGGTCGTGCGTTCCGCCCGGGCCACCGCCGACGACGCGATCGAGCGCCGCTTCAACGTGCTCGAGACGGTCGGCGACGGGCTGTACATCGTCGATGAGTCGATGCGCATCACCCACGTCAACGAAGAGGCGGAGCGGCTGCTGCGGGCGATGGCCGGGAGCTTGGTCGGCGAGACGCTCGACGCGGTCGTCGACCCGCTCGGCTCCGAGCTGGTGCCGGACATTCGCTACGCGCGGCGCACCGGCAACGTCGTCGAGAGCGTGCACGCGTTTCCGACCAGCCGCACCTGGGTCGAGGTGCGCATCAAGCCGGCCGCAGCCGAAACGCTGATCCTGCTGCGCGACGTCACCGAACGAATGCGCGCCGAGACGATGCTGCGCGAGAACGAGCAGCGCATGCGCCTGGTGACGCAGAACGTCGACGCGGTCCTGTGGACGACCGACCGCGACGCGCGTTTCACCAACGTCGCGGGCGGCGCGCTGCACGAGCTCGAGCTGGATCCGGAGCGGATGGTCGGCCAGCCGTGCGAGGCGCTGCTCTCGGAGCACGTCCTCGAAGAGGTCTTCGCCGGCGAGTCGGTCCGCATCGTCACCGCGCGCGGCGAGCGCTGGCTGCGCCACCACCTCGAGCCGCTGCGCGACAACGAGAAGCGCGTGCTCGGCGCGGTCGGCGTCTCGCTCGACATCACCGAGCTCAAGCGCACGCAGCAGCAGCTCTTCGAGAGCGCGCACCGTGACCGGTTGACCGGGCTCCCCAACCGGCTCTCGCTCGAGCAGCGCCTCAACGCCGCGCTCGAGACGGCCAGCCTGGACGACCGCCGCTTCGCGCTACTCTACGTCGACCTCGACCGCTTCAAGACGATCAACGACACGCTCGGCCACGGCGTCGGCGACGCCGTCCTGCGCGAGGTCGCCAGCCGCTTGCGCGAAGCGCTGCACCCGCGCGACGTCATCGCGCGCCCAGGCGGCGACGAGTTCATCGTGCTGGTCCCGTCGGTCGTCGACGCCGGCGACGCGGACGCGACCGCGCAGCGTATCTTGCGCGTGCTCAAGACGCCGCTGACCGTGCTCGGCCGCGAGCTGTTCGTCACCGCCAGCGTCGGCGCGGCGATCTTTCCCGATCACGGCCGCACCGCGGAAGCGATCGTCGCTCACGCCGACGCCGCGATGTACCGCGCCAAAGCGATGGGCGGCAGCCGCCATGCGATCTACGACGCCACGATCGAAGCGGCGGCGTCGGAACGCCTCGCGCTCGAGAACGACCTCTGGCACGCGCTCGGGCGCGACGAGCTGCGCCTGTTCTTCCAGCCGATCGTCGACCTGGCGACCAAGAAGGTCACCGGCTGCGAGGCGCTGATTCGCTGGAACCACCGGACGCGCGGGCTGGTCGAGCCGGGCACCTTCATCCCGATCGCCGAAGAGACCGGCGCGATCGTCGCCCTCGACCGCTGGGTCTTGCGTGAAGCCTGCAAGGCCGTCGCCAAGATCCGCAAGACGCATCCTGCCTTCCGGGTCGCGATCAACCTCTCGCCGCGCGATCTGCGCGAGCAAGACCTGCCGGACGCCGTCGCCGCGATGCTGGTCGAGCACGAGCTCACGCCCGACGCCCTCACGCTCGAGGTGACCGAGCACGTCGCGCTCGACGACGCCGTCGTGCCGGCGCTGCGCCGACTATGCGCGATCGGGATGCGCATCGAAGTCGACGACTTCGGCACCGGCTACAGCTCGTTGGCGTACCTCAAGCGGCTGCCGGTGACCGGGCTGAAGATCGACCGCGCGTTCATCGCCGACATCGCCGACGACGCCTACGACCAGGCCATCGTCGGCTCGATCGTCAGCGTCGCCAAGGCGCTCGGTTTGAGCGTGACCGCCGAAGGGATCGAGACGGACGCGCAGAGCGAGTTCGTGACCGCGCTTGGGTGCGTCGAGGCGCAGGGCTATCGTTTCGGCCGGCCGGTCACCTACGACCAGCTGCTGCGCACCCTGCCCCCGACGCCGCCCTCGCTGCGGCTGGTGCGCGGCGCCTAGAGCCGTCTCGCAGACGATGGAAGAGGCGAGCGCGTTGCACTCGCCTCTTCCATCGCTACGATCTGCTACGATCGACCGTGCGGTTCGCCCGCAGGTCGCCGCGTCGGATCAACTCTTCACGCGGAGGCCGATCTCGAACGTGCGCGGCGGCGCGTAGTGATTGCCCTGCGCGTTGATGTACGTGACGTAGTAGCGGTCGTTGAGCAGGTTGCGGATGTCGAAGGTTACCGCGGTGGACGGCGAGACCGCGATACCGTCCTCCACGTCGAACGTGATGTGCGGCGTTCGCTTGCACGGGCCGCCGACGTTGAACATGTAGTCGGGGCCGGCGCACGTGATCGTGGCGGGATTCAGCGTTGACGAGAGGCCGCTTCCGTATTCGCCGTCGGCCGAGAACCAGCCGCCGTGGCGGTTGTTCAGCAGCACGCCGCTGTTGATGGTCCAGTTCTGCTCGTGGTCAGCCGGCGTGTAGCCGGTCGGCTGCCCGAAGCACGGCGCCAAGAGCTGCGTCTCGCAGCCGCTGTTGAGCGACATGACATGCGCCACCGAGAAGTACGCACGGCCATTTCGGGCCAGCGGCTGGACATAGTTCACGGCTTCCTGCGAAAGTCGGCCAAGCACGTAATTGATGTCCTGGTGGAGCAAGGTGACGCCAACCTGCGTGTCGTCGATGAGGTCGTTCGCATTCTTCTGCCACACGCGGAAACCGAGGCTTCCCGACCCGAAGGGAACGTGTCCGCCCAGCTCCAGGTCCGTGTCACGTTCCGGCTTGAGGTCGAACTGCGCGATCGTCGGCTGAAGCGGGAGGTTCAGCAGATACGCGGCCGACGGGCTAACGTTCTCGAACGACGGCGGCTCGAAGAAGCGGCCGATGTATGCATACAGACTCGCGCGATCGCCCCAGTAGCGCGTGAGCTTCAGCCGCGGGCTGAACGATCCGAAGCCTTCGTCGTACCCGGTCGACCGGATCGTGTAGAAGTCGTATCGCAAGCCGTAGTCGACGCCCCACAGGTCGCTCATGCGCCAGCTGTCTTGCGCGTAGGTAGAGTAGATCGTACCGAGGTTCGGTGCGTCATCGACGACCGGCGTCGGAGCGTCCGGCGTACCCGGCGTCTCGAGCGGGGCGAGAAAGTTCCCCGGCTGCAACGTGATCTCGTAATACTTGAGCACGCGCGTGAGGTCGTATTCACCACCGGCCGCGACCGTGTGCTTCCCGAACCGCTGGTTGTAGTCGGTCTGGAAAATGTAGTCGATCGCCGTCCGCGTGTCGTTCAGCGAAAAGGCACAGGTCGTCGGCAAGTACGAGACCGCGGGATTGGTGAGCGCGGTGGCACAATCGGTCGAGCTGCCCCCGTTTCCGTACGGCGGAGCCTCGACGTTGAGCGCTTCGCCGTATGCCCAGTCGTTGGCCGGGTCACCGAAGTCTTGAATGCGCGACACCTTGTACGCCGGACCGAACGTGAGCACGCCGGTATCGCCGAGCAAGTGGTGGTACTGCGCGGTGAAGAACGTGTCCGCTTGCGTCTCGTTGTCGTCCGTGTTCCCGGGCTCGCCGTTGTCCACGTCGTTCGGAATTTGATAGCCGCTCTTGCTGTCGATGAACGTGATGTTCGTGAAGTCCTTGCCCGCGGGCAGGGTCATGCGCAGGAACGTGCCGAGCGCACTCGCGTCGTTGTGCGGCGAGCCGAGGTTCGGCGGGTCCAGGCCGCGGGTCGTCTGCAGACCCGAAACCGAGATGTCGTACCCGCCACCGCCGGCGAGAGGTGCGTGATAGCCGAGCGTTCCCTGTCCGGTCGTATATGAGCCGAACGAGCCGTTGCCGTAGAAACCGGCGGGTCCGGTGCCGGCGCGCGTGTCCATGTTGAACACCGAGCCGAATTTCAACCCGTACTGGGCCGGGTAAGCCCCTTCGATCAGGTCGATGAACGAGAGATCGTTCAGATTGATCTCCCCGCCGATGTCGCGGTTGAGCTCCTGCGGGAGCGGCACGCCGTCGATGAGGTAGTCGATCACGCCGTGGTCGCCGTTCATGTGCACCACGCCGTTTGCGCCGCGTACGGCGCCAGGCTGCTGAATCTCCATCTCGGAGAAGTTGTTGTTGTACGGCATCTGCGTGAGCTGAGTCGTGTTCAAGACCACGTCGCTGCCGCTGCCTTGGATGACCGCGGTCGGTATTTGCTGAGGATGAACGACGACCTCACCGATCTCGCGGACGAGCGGTATCTGGACTACCGAGCCGCTCGCACCCACATCGACGCTGATCGCGCCCTGGAGGTCGCCGCTGTGCACCCGCAGGACGTACGTGCCGAGCGGGAGTGGCGGAAATTCGAAGGCGCCTTTGGCGTCCGTCGTCGCGTGGAGCGTGAGGTTATTGCCGGACGCGGTGACCACCGCACCGGCGACTGGTTGGCCTGCGTTCGTGACCGTCCCGTTCAAGAACGCGTTGCTGTTGGCGGCATACGCGCTGAGCGGTCCGGCGGCGACCAAAATAAAAATGAGCAATGCGGCGCGAGCACGTAATGATCGCACCACCTTCCACGAGGTGAACACTGGTTTCTATCCCTTTCTAGGACGTTTTCTAGGACGTTTTTTGTTGCGTCAGGTCAGGGATGGAAACGGCGGTGGTCGATTCGGCACGAAAAGCGTGAAGATGCGTGCGGCGCTGCGCGGCGGGGCGACGCGCCGGACGGGTGCCAGGGCCGGTCCGACCGGCGGGCGCGTCCAGGACAGGTGCCGGACGGTCGCGTCGACGAGCGCGCGGCCCAGGGCGGCGACGATCGCGGCCGCGACCAGCGAGCCGAGCAGCCCCAGCGCCAGGCCCAGCACGAGGTCCCCGCTCAGCAGCGGGATGCCTTCGCCGAGCTGCGTCAGGGCGAAGAAGGCTACGTGCGCCCCGGCCAGCGCGGCTAGCGTCAGCGGCCCCCGGGGCCCGCGCACGAGGGCGGCCAGCAGGGCCACCCGGCGCCGGCGCTCGGGCCGACCGCGGCCGACCCCGACGGTCCGCCCGAAGGTGACCAGGCTGGCGGCGACGAGCAGCGCGAGATAGACGTGCCGCAGCACGAACCCCATCCCCAACGCGCCATGGCCCAAGGCGGTCGCCTCGGCCAGAATATGAACCAAGGTAGCGCTCGGAACCACGGCGGCTGCCAGACCCACGACCGTCAGCCAACGCCGCATCCTAGCGCGGGTATACACCACGACCGCCACCGTCGCCTCGCCAAACGCGTTCCTGGAGGTACTCGTCGGCCGCTTCCGCCGGCGCAGACGGGGGGCGAATCCCCGCAGGTGGCCCCCCAGCGGGGGTCCGAAGCATCGACCCCCTTACTCCAGGCCACCCCGAGAAGAGAGATGTACACCCCCCGCCCGCTTGCTTTCGACTCCGCCGACACGGTCAACCGTGTCGTCGCGTTGCTGGTCCGATATCCGGAGATCCACAGCGTACGTTCGAGCCCCGCGGACGCGTCGGTGACGCTTTCCTTCGCGGTGCGCGAACGGCTCGACCGCGCTCGGACCAAGGCGTTCGGCGAGCAGGTCACCGAGCACATCCGCGCGTTCTTCGACCTGCTCGGCGAAGAGCCGGGCGCGATCGGCGTGAGCTCGGATCGCGACGCGTCGGTCACGTTCGTGCACCTCACGCGGGAAGCCGCCGGCTTCACCCGCGAGGAGTTGGACTTGGTCGTCGCCTTGTTCGCCGAGACGTTCGGCGAGCGGCTGGTGCGCGATGACGCCGGCGCACCGATCGACGACGATCCCGCCGCGCGTGAAGAGATGGTCGAGATCGCGCTCGACGCATTGCGCGATCCCGCTCGTCGTCAACGGTTGGTCGGTTTTCGGGAAGAACAACGTGTGCTCGTCTACTTCGCACACGCCCGCAAACGTACGAAAGCTAGGGCCCGATCGTAACACCCACCTCGGTCACCATCTTGGTCGTCGGCGATGTCATGGGCTCGCCGGGCCGCGACGTCCTCATGAACCACCTGCCGCTCGCGCGCGAGCAGTACCACGTCGACGCGGTCATCGCCAACGGCGAGAACGCGGCCGGCGGTTTCGGGCTGACCACGCAGACCGCGGACGAGCTGTTCGAGGCCGGCGTCGACTTCATCACGTCCGGCAACCACATCTGGGACAAGCGCGAGTTTCGCAACGCGCTCGACGAGACCGACCGCATCCTGCGGCCCGCCAACTATCCGCCCACGCTGCCCGGCCGGGGCGCCGGCACGTTCGTCGCCGGCGGCGTCACCATCGGGGTGCTCAACCTGATGGGCCGCGTCTTCATGCCGCCCGTCGACGACCCGTTCCGCGTCGGCCGCGACCTGGTCGACGAGCTGCGCGCGCGCACGAACGTGATCGTCGTCGACGTGCACGCCGAGGCGACCTCGGAGAAGATGGCGCTGGGGCGGTTCTTCGACGGCTCCATCTCCCTGTTGTACGGGACGCACACCCACGTGCAGACCTCCGACGAGCAGATCTTCGCCGGCGGCACCGCCTACCTCACCGACGTCGGGATGACCGGGCCTTCCGAGGGCATCATCGGAATGGAGGCGGGCCCGGTGCTCGAGCGATTCACCAAAACCGTCTCGGAGCGGTTCGCCGTCCAGAAATCGGGTACACGGCAGTTTTGTGCGGCCGTCACGACGGTGGACGTCGCGACGGGACGCGCGCTCGACATCAAACGCATCAATCTTCGAGGCCTGGCATGATCGAGCCCCAGAGGGCGCCAGCGTCCGGCGTCCTCAAAGTGTCCGCTCAGTCGAATCCCAACTCCGTCGCCGGCGCCCTGGCGGGCGTGCTGCGTGAGAAGACCCATGCCGAGCTCCAAGCGATCGGAGCCGGTGCGACCAACCAAGCTGTCAAAGCGATCGCCATCGCGCGCTCCTACCTGCACGCCGGGGGCATCGACTTGACCTGCGTTCCGGAGTTCACCGAAGTCGAGATCGACGGCAACGTCCGTACCGCGATCCGTCTCTTGGTCGAACGGCGCGCCCTGTCCGGACCCCCGCCGGCGCCGCCGCCACCGGAAGCGGGCGCTTGACGGTCGACTTCCACTCGCACACGCGCGAGAGCGATGGCACGCTGCGCGCCGACGAGCTGGCGGCGCGCATGCGAGCACGCGGCGTCTCGTGGTTCTCGATCACCGATCACGACACGACCCGCGCCTACGACGGGCTCGACACGACCGGCGCGCACGTCGTCCCCGGCATCGAGATCAACACGACCTGGGACGGCAGCGAGGTCCACATCCTGGGCTACCGCATCCCCACCGGGCCCGGCGCCCTCGCCGACGCGCTGGCGCGCAATCGCGAACACCGTCGCTCGCGGGTCGGCCGCATGGCGGCCGCGCTCGCGGCCGCCGGCTACCCGCTCAGCGAAGAACAGATCGTGGCCGAGTCCGACGGCGGTCACGCGTTGGGCCGCCCGCACGTCGCCAAAGCGCTCGTGCGCGCCGGCCACGTGCGCGACGTGCAGGCGGCGTTCGACACGCTGCTCTCGCGCGGCAAGCCCGGCTACGTTCCCTCGCACCACATTACCCCGGCCGCCGCGATCGAGCTGGTCATCGCGGCCGGCGGTGTTCCGGTGCTCGCCCATCCCGGCCGGCTGCGCGACGAGAGCGTGATCGAGACGCTGACCGCAAGCGGCCTGCGCGGGCTGGAAGTCTTCTATCCCAGCCACACCACCGAACAGGTCGCGCGCTACCGCGCGCTGGCGAACCGCTTGGGGCTGGTGATGACGGCAGGCTCGGACTTCCACGACCCGCGTTGGAACCCGCGCGGGGTGGGCATGGACGTCGATCCGGCCAACATCCGGCCGTTCCTCGATCTGGTCGCCTAGCGCGAGCTCCCCGGCAGCGTGCGCAGCACGCGGTCGAAGGTCGTGGCCAACGTGTGCACGTCCCCCGGCCAGCGGCCCGAACAATAGCGGCCGTGCTGGACGACGAACGCGGGCGTCGCGTCGGTCAGCGTGTCGCGCGCGAGGCCCGCGGTCTTGCGGCGGTAGTCCGGATCGCCGCGCGGCACGTCCTCGAAGTCGCTCGGGCGTTCGAGCGCGCGCGTGACCTCGGCCTGGACGCTCATGTAGCCCGGCGGTTGATCCGGCGCTTCGCGGTAGGTGCGATAGTAGTCGGGATCCCAGAAGCGCGCGATGCGCCCGATGCGCCAGGCCGCGCGCTCGAGCTGCCAGGTCAAGGCGGTCGTGCGCCGGCCGTAGAGCACCGAACGCCGCGTGCGCGGATCGATGCTGCGCGCGGCCAGCAGCACGCCATGGCAGATCGCCGCCACCGGTTTGTCGTCCGCGAAGAAGTCGACGACCAGCTGCTGCAGCACCGCGCTCTCGAGGTACGCGCGCATCCCGCGCGCGCGGTGGCCGCCGGGCAGGAACAGCGCGTCGTAGTCGCGCGCGCGCAGCGTCTCCCAGCGCTCGGGCGCGCGGAAGGGCGGCAGGTGCGCCAGCGCGGCGTAGGCGGCGCGCGCGTCGGCGTTCGCGCCGAGCACGCGCCCGAACAGGCCCAGACCGCGCCCCGTCAGCATCACCTCGTCCGACTGCGCGGCTGCGCCGGTCTGGGTCGCGAAGACGACCTCGTGACCCGAACCCGCCAGGACTTGCCAGGTGATCGCGACTTCGCTCGGATCGGAGTCCCGTTCGGGGAGCGGGAGCAACACGCGCGCCATCTCGTGCCAGTGTAGCAGAGGCGGGTCGCTCGGTAGGATGGGGACTGCGCGACGGGAACACCTCGCGTCCGGCCTTTCACCATCGCACCATTCCGACGAGGAGCACCCGCACGATGACAGACGCCGAAGTCAAACCCTGGGTTGGCAAGCCCGTTCGCCTCACCCTCGACGACGGCCAGGTGCTGGCCGGTACCCTGCACGCGGACCACAGTCACGGTCACGGGCACGATCACTACGCGGTCGTTTCGGGTGCGGTACGCGAAGGCGGGGAAAACGCGACCGTGACCATTCACGGCGCGGAACGAATCACGACGATCGAGGACGCGTCGGGCGACCCCGCCGCCGTCGAATAGGCGGCCCTCCGGAGGCTTCTCACATGATCGACGATCTCGTGCTGCTGGCGGTGCGCCTCGCCGTCGGCGGCAGCATCGCTTCGCACGGCGCGCAAAAGGCGTTCGGCTGGTTCGAAGGGCCTGGCCCCGACAAGGCGGCCGGCTATTTCGAAGGGCTCGGCTTCAAGCCCGGTGCCCGCTTCGCGCAGGCGGCGTCCGCCACCGAGATCGGTTCGGGCATCCTCATCGCGCTGGGACTGGGCGGTCCGCTCGGCCCGGCGGGACTGCTCTCGACGATGATCGTCGCGGCGCAGTCGGTGCACGCCAAGAACGGCTACTTCCAGCAGAAGGGCGGCGTCGAGCTGAACGTGCTCTACGCGGCGTCGGCGTTGGCGCTGGCGGCGCGCGGCTTCGGCGCGCTCTCGCTCGATCGCGCGCTCGGCCTGCACGACCGGCTGCATCACCCGGTGCTCGAGACGCTGGCGCTGGCCGGCGGCGTCCTCTCGGCGTGGGCGATTCTCGGGCAGCGCGATGCCGGGCCGCCGGAGGGCACGCTGGCGACGCCCACGATCAGCGGCGCGCGCAGCAACGGCAGCGCCGAGCCGGCCCGCAGCTAGCTAGACCGGGGTCGCCGCCTTGGTGGCCTCGGCGATGCCGACCGTGCTGCGGCTGCGCGAGTAGGTGAAGTACACGATCAGGCCGAGCACGAGCCAGATCAGGTAGCTCACGATCGTCATCAGCGGCAGGCCCTTGACGATCAGGTAGAGCGCCCCGAGCGCGGCCAGGACCGGCACGACCGGGCTGCCCGGGACGCGGAACCCGCGCCGCATGGTGGGGCGGGTGCGCCGCAAGACGATGACGCCGACCGCGACCAGCGCGAAGGCGACCAGCGTGCCGATGTTGACCAGATCCGCGACGACGTCGAGCTGGCCGACCGCCGCGACGACCGCGACCACGATGCCGACGATCGCCGAGGACAGATAGGGCGTGCGGAAGCGCGGGTGCACGCGCGCGAAGACGGCCGGCAACAGCCCGTCGCGCGACATGGCGAAGAACACGCGGCTCTGGCCGTAGAGCATCACCAGCAAGACCGTCGTCAGGCCCGCGATCGCGCCCAGCGCGACGATCGCGCCCGCCCAGCCCAGCCCGATCTGGATCAGCGAGAACGAGACCGGCGAGGGGACGTTGAGCTGCGTGTAGGGCAGGATGCCGGTCAGGATGCCCGACACGATGATGTAGAGGATCGTGCAGATGACCAGGCTGCCGATGATGCCGCGCGGCAGATCGCGGGCCGGGTTGCGCACTTCCTCGGCCGAGGTCGAGACCGCGTCGAAACCGATGTAGGCGAAGAACACTAGGCCCGCGCCGTTGATGATGCCGTCGAAGCCGAAGGGCGCGAACGGATGCCAGTTCGCGGGGTTGACGTGGCCGATCCCGATGACGATGAAGAACGCCACCACCAGCAGCTTGGCGGCCACGATGATCTTGTTGACGTTGTCGCTCTCGTGGGTGCCGCGGATGAGCAGCACCGTGATCAACAGGATGATCAGGGCGGCGGGCAGGTTGAACAGGCCGCCGTCCCACGGGTTGGTCGCGAGCGCTTTCGGGATGTGCAGGCCGATCGTGCCCAGGAAGTCGGTGAAGTAGCCCGACCAGCCGATCGCGACCGTCGCCGCGCCGAGCGCGTACTCGAGGATCAGCCCCCAGCCGACGATCCAGGCGACGAACTCGCCCAGCGTCGCATAGACGTAGGAGTAGGCGCTGCCGGAGATCGGCACCGACGAGGCCAGCTCGGCGTAGCACAGCGCGGCGAGCGCGCTGACGATGCCGGCGGCCACGAACGAGAGCACGACGGCCGGCCCGGCGCTCAGCGCCGCGGCTTTCCCGGTCAGCACGAAGATGCCGGTTCCGATGATGGCGCCGATGCCCAGCGCGGTCAGTCCCCAGACCCCGAGGGTCTTCTTGAGCGCGGGGGCGCTGTGGTCGTCGAGTGCTTCGGCTTGCGCCAGAAGATCGTCGAGCGGCTTGACGCGTTCGAGTAGCATTGGCAGCGACACTACGCCCCGTGGGCCGGGGGACCTCTTCGCACGAGCACGGCCAGCCGCTCGTTCTGGGCTTGGATGATCGCCTCGTCGCGAATATATCGGTGATTGATTCGGACGTTGGCGACGCACGCCGCCTGCGCGGCCCGCAGGAAGTGTTCGGCGCACTCCACGTCGCTGATCAGGTGCTCGTTGCCCAGCGCCGCGGCCCGTTCGACCAGGGCCAGCCCTTCGGCGCACAGCCCGGCGGCGGCCAGCGGGGCCTCGGCCGCGCCGACCAGCGCGGCCTGCAGGGCGGCCGTGCGTGCCGCCTTCGCGGCCTCGCTGCCGCGCGGGAGCGCCTGGGCGGCCACGACCCGGCTGAACGCGTCCTCGTCGACCACGCGGGCCGCGCTCAGCCGCTCGCGCAGGGCGTCGGCGTCGTGCACGATCGCCTCGGCCGGGCCGCGCTGCTCGGCGTGACGCGGGCTGGTAGCGGTGATGCGGGCGACCATCGCGCACAGCGCGACCCCGCAGGCTGCGACAATCGTCGCCGCGCTGCCGCCACCCGGCGTGGGGTCGGCGGACGCCAGCTTGTCGAGATACGCATCGATTCCGTCCACGCCGCGGTCTACCAGGCATGAGCCCCTGACGCCTCGCGGCGAATGAGGTTCGGTCGCGCCGGTAGAGCTGGTTTCAACAAGCACGGACGCACAACGACAACTGACATCCGAACATAGGAGTGCATCCTTGCCTACTCTCGAGAAGGCGCGCGGGGACGTTCGCGACCTCGCATTGGCCGACGCCGGTAAGTCGCGCATCGAATGGGCCGCATCGTTCATGCCGGTCCTCGGGCAGATCCGCGATCGCTTCGCGAAGACCAAGCCGCTGGCCGGCGTGCGCATCGGCGCGTGCCTGCACGTCACCACCGAAACCGCCAACCTGATGCTGGCCCTCAAGGCCGGCGGCGCCGACATCGCGCTGTGCGCCTCCAACCCGCTCTCGACGCAGGACGACGTCGCGGCCGCGCTGTGCAGCCACTACGAGATCCCGACCTTCGCCATCAAGGGTGAAGACGAGAAGACGTACTACAGCCACATCGAGGCCGTCATCGCCGCGAAGCCGCAGATGTCGATGGACGACGGCTGCGATCTCGTCACCACCATCTACACCAAGCACAACGCGCTGCTGCGGGACATGATCGGCGGCTGCGAGGAGACCACGACGGGCGTCATCCGTCTGCACGCGATGGAGAAGGACGGCGTGCTGCCCTACCCGGTCATCGCCGTCAACGACGCGCTGACCAAGCACATGTTCGACAACCGCTACGGGACCGGCCAGTCGACCCTCGACGGCGTCATCCGCGCGACCAACGTGCTGATCGCCGGCTCGACCGTCGTGGTCGTCGGCTACGGCTGGTGCGGGCGCGGCGTCGCCTCGCGCGCCAAGGGCCTGGGCGCCCACGTCGTCGTCACCGAGATCGATCCCCGCAAGGCGCTCGAAGCCGCGATGGACGGGTTCGAGGTGCTGCCGATGGCGGAAGCCGCCAAGCGCGGCGACGTCTTCATCACCGTCACCGGCAACTACCACGTGATCCGCAAGGAGCACTTCGAGGTGATGAAGGACGGCGCGATCGTCTGCAACTCGGGGCACTTCAACGACGAGCTCGACCTCGACGCGCTCGAGCTGCTCTCGACCGGCAAGACGACGCCGCGCGAGTTCGTCGAAGCGTACGCGCTCAAGAACGGCCGCACGGTTCGCGTGCTGGGTCAGGGCCGCCTGATCAACCTGGCCGCCGGCGAGGGTCACCCGGCCGCGGTGATGGACATGTCGTTCGCCAACCAGGCGATGGCGGCGGCGTTCCTGGCGCAGAACTACCAGACCCTCGAGAAGAAGGTCTACTCGGTTCCCGACCACATCGACGAAGAAGTCGCACAGCTCAAGCTGGCCGCGTTCGGCATCAGCATCGACACCCCGACGCCCGAGCAGGTCAAGTACATGGCGTCGTGGAGCGAGGGCACCTAGCATGGCGTATCAGCGTCTGTTCACCTCGGAGTCGGTGACCGAAGGGCATCCCGACAAGGTCGCCGACCAGATCTCCGACGCGGTGCTCGACGCGATCCTCGCCGACGACCCGCATGGCCGCGTCGCGTGCGAGACGTTCGCGATCACCGGCCAGATCCACATCGCCGGCGAGATCACGACCAAGACGTACGTCGACATCCCGAAGATCGTCCGCGAGACGATCAAGGAGATCGGCTACGATCGCTCGGCGGTCGGCTTCGACTACGAGACCTGCGGCGTCAGCGTCTCGGTCGACGAGCAGTCGCCCGACATCGCGATGGGCGTCGATCAATCGCTGGAAGTCAAGGAGACCGGTCAGCACGATCCGTTCGAGCTGACCGGCGCCGGCGACCAGGGGATGATGTTCGGCTACGCGTGCCGTGAAACCGCGCAGCTCATGCCGCTGCCGATCACGCTGGCGCACGACCTCACCCGCTTGCTCGCGGCCGCGCGCAAGAACAAGACGATCGGCTACCTGCGCCCCGACGGCAAGTCGCAGGTCACGGTCGAGTACGACGGGCTCAAGCCGGTGCGCGTCGACGCCGTCGTCATCTCGACCCAGCACGATCCCGACGTCCCGCTCGACCTGATCCGGCGCGAAGTCACCGAGCAGATCATCGATCAGGTGATCCCCAAGGGGCTGCGCGACAACAATCTCAAGGTCTACGTCAACCCGACCGGGCGTTTCGTCATCGGCGGTCCGAAGGGCGACGCCGGCTTGACCGGCCGCAAGATCATCGCCGATACGTACGGCGGGATGGCGCGGCACGGCGGCGGCGCGTTCTCCGGCAAGGACCCGACCAAGGTGGACCGCTCGGCGGCGTACGCGGCGCGCTACGTCGCCAAGAACGTCGTCGCGGCGGGGCTCGCCGACCGCTGCGAGATCCAGGTCGCATACGCGATCGGCGTCGCGCACCCGGTCAGCGTGCTGGTCGAGACGTTCGGCACCAACAAGATCGAGGAAGAGACGATCGCGGAACTGGTCAAACGCCACTTCGACCTGCGCCCCGCCGCCATCATCCACAACCTCGACCTGCGCCGCCCGATCTACAAGCAGACCGCGGCGTACGGCCACTTCGGCCGTCCCGAGCTCGACTTGCCGTGGGAGAAGCTCGACAAGGCCGCCGCGCTGCGCGCCGACTCCGGGCTGCGCGGCGAGATCGATCGCGAGCTGGTGCCGCTGATCGGCTGACACCGATCGCGGTCGAGTTCCCCTCCGAGGCGCCGGGCGACCGGCGCTTCGGGTATTTCTGCGGGAACGCTGGGAGCCCGAGGATCGTTCTCATGTCGATACCCCGCCCCCGCAAGAGGTACCCGATGTCCCGCAGGATACTGGTCGCGGTCACCGCTGCGCTTATTGCAGCGATGCCGTTGGCTGCTGGAGCGCAGCAGTTCAACGGCGGCCCGCCGGGCGCCGATCAACTGCTGCCCTCGCAAACGATCATCACCGGCGTGCTCGAACAATCGATCTCGAGCAAGACCGCGCAGGTCGGCGATCCGTTCGTGCTCGACGTGCAGCCGCCGTATCCCGGCGACGACGGACGCTTTCAGGCCGCCAAGGTCTACGGTCACGTCAAGGCTGTCGGCCGCGCCGGCGGCCTCAAGAAGGGCGCGGTCGCGCTCGCCTTCGATCGCATCACGCTGGCCGACGGGACGACGGCGTCGCTGACGGGTTCGGTGCTCTCGCTCGATGCGAAGGAGCAGGGCAACAAGGGCGCCCGCGCCGTCATCGGCGCCGTCATCGGCGATCTGGTCGGCAACTTCGTCGGCAAGAAGCTCGGCACCAACGCCGGCGGCGCGGTCGGCGCGGTCGGCGGCGCTATCTACGCGGCCAGCCTGGGCAGCAACGTCGTGATCGGCCCCGGCTCGACGATCGAGATGCGCACGACGCAGCCCTCGACGGTCCTCTCACGCCGCCAACAATACCAACCCCAAGCCGCGAACTACCCACCGGGCACGTTCGCCTCGCCGACCGCCCTGCCCACCCCGTATCACTAAACGGCGCTCCGCCCCCGGCTCCGCGCCCCCCAACGCCTAGGGCGTGGGGCCCCCGGACCGACCTCGCAACAACCGCAACGGTGATGTGACCATGCTCCTGCGCTCGGTCCATCACCGTTTTCTCGTCGCGCTAGCGCATCGTGACTTTGTCGGCGCCGAGCCAGTGTGCCATCGACTCCAGTTGGGTGCGGACCGCGGCGAGAACCTCGCGGCGGGGGACGCCGTGCTCGAGGTGGGTGGCGTGCGCGCGCAGGATGCGCGCTTGGCGATCGTGCTTGAGGTCGACGCGCGCCATCAGCCGGTCGCCGAACAGGAACGGCAGCACGTAGTAGCCGTGGACGCGCTTGTGCCGCGGGACGTAGATCTCGATGCGGTAGTCGAAGCCGAACAGCTCGCGCGTGCGATCGCGGTTCCAGACCAGCGAATCGAAGGGTGAGAGCAGCGCGTGCGCGTGCACGCGCCGCGGCACCCTCGTGCCGGGGGCGAGGTACCGCGTCCCACGGAGGCTTTCGACCGTGACCGGCGTGAGCTCGCCGCTCTCGACCAGCTCCGCGACGCGGGCGCGCGCGTCGGCGAGGTCGAGCCGGAAGTAGTCGCGCAGATCGCGCTCGCTCGCGATCCCCATCGCGCGCGCCGAGGTGCGCACCAGCTCGCGCTGCGCGTCGGCTTCGCCGGGCGTCGGCAGCGCGAGGATCTCGGCTGGGATGACGCGTTCGGTCAGGTCGTAGATGCGCTCGAAGCCGCGCCGCGTCCGGGTCGTGATCTCGCCCGACCAGAACAGCGCCTCGAGCGCGTTCTTCGCCTCGCTCCAGCCCCACCAGCCGCCCTCGCCGCGCGGGCCTTCGAACGCGCCCGCGCCGAGCGGACCCTCGTGGGCCAGCCGCGCCAGCACGCGCTCGAGCACGTGCGGGTTGTCGCGCCGCAGCCGCGCCAGCCGCCCCCAGGTTCCCTCGCCGCTGCGCGCGCGCTCCATCCGCCAGCGCAAGAGCGGGTGCGCGGCGAGCGGCAGCAGCGACGCCTCATGACCCCAGTACTCGAAGAGGATGCGGTCGCGTCCGTACGCCGCATCCTCGAGCACGCCCGGTTCGTAGTCGCCCAGCCGCGAGAAGAGCGGCAGGTAGTGCGAGCGCACCAGTACGTTGACGCTGTCGATCTGGATGAGTCCGACCCGCGCGAAGACCCGCCGCAGCAGACGACGGTCGACGGCGCCCCGCGGCGGCGGGTCGGTGAAGCCTTGCGCCGCCAGCGCGATCCGTCGCGCTTCGGCCAGCGAGAAGTCGGCGATGCCGCCGGGTTATCCGTGCCGCGCCGTGGCTCCCGCGTCCGCTCAGCGGCAGACGTTCTCGAAATCCGTCGAGGAGGCGACAAGCCAGAGTCTGACCGGGGGACGATGATCCTCCGAGAGGCCGAGAAAGACGAAGCGCAGCGGACCTACGTGCCGACCGTCGTCCGAAACGGCGACCGCGTCGATGCGATAGTGTCGCGCCTGCACGTCGTTGTCGATGATCGGGACTTGGTCGTGGAAGCGATCGACGCTCCAGTACCCGACGACGCCGCCGGCCGGAGCTCTGACTTCATTTTGGACGAGGTCTTCGAAGGGGCGTAACGTCTCGTACGGGGCGGCGGTGAAATACGCTTCGTCGACAAGAGCGCTGGCGACCCGACGGAGCGCTTCCGTATCCGCGGAACTCCCAGCGGGGCAGTAGGAGACGACCCGGGCCGGCGCGGGAACCGTGGGGGCAGCCGCGCACCCGGTCAGCAGCGCGACCACGATTCCCGCGAAGGTGCTTCGCAAACGCGCCTCAGTGAGCTTTTGCAGGCGTCGACGACGAACTGCCGGCCGGTGTCAGCTGAATCATTCCATATTCTATGACATGAGTGGTTTGGCTGTAAACGTATGAGTGAATCCACGTGCCGGTTCGATCGACGACCTGCGTCTGCACAAGCAGTCCGGAGCTCGGGCCGTTGAGCCGAGTAAAGCCGATCGCGGCGAGGTCGCGCGTCGTCACGGACCGCGTGGCGAGCAGGCGGACAGAGGGCATCGGACCCCGATGGTTGATCCGAAAGCGCTCGGCACGAGCGGTTCGGGCGATCGCATCGTTGACGATGTTCGCATTTCGAAGCACGAGCGGCCGGCGGTGAATATTTCGCACCTGCGGCATCTGTTGCGTCGCCGTTGCGGGCGTTTCGTGCGCTGCCACGCCGAGCACGGCCAGCACTACTACGGCGAACATCTTATTGAACGAAGGCATCAATGCTCTCCACGGCGCCGGAATATGCGTCTACCGAGACGACATAGTGTCCGCTATAGAAGAAATGAAACGCGGGGTAGGCTGTGTTGTCGGTCGACGTTATCGATGGCGTCCAATAGCCATACAGGTAGCCCAGGGGCTGCCCCAGCGTGGTGGCCCCTTTGATCGATTGATCCTGAGACGCGATGGAGAAGGCTTGGGCCGGTGAAAGAGCGGGTGAGCCGGTCCCGTTCACCCCCGTAGGATAGCGAACGGCATTTGGTTCGCGCCACAGGCGATAGTAATAGTTGAGGTGGAGCGTGTAAGTCATCTCCCACTGAATACATGTCGGGACAGGCCCGTGCGGGCCGACGACGATGACCTTCGTTTCGGTGCAGACCTGCTTCTCGGTGTTGTCCACACCGACTCGAATGAAATCGCCGCCGAGGATCGGGGTGTTATGCTTCCAGACGAAGTCGTAACCTATCAGGACGGGCGCCTCACTGCCCGTTGTCATGTAGACGGAGACCACGTTTTGCAGCTGCGCGTCGCTGGGCAGAGGGTTGTAACTTTGCTGGCTCGAGATGGCGAAGTTCTCGGCAGCCGAAACAGCGTAGTTCATTGGCACGCGAGTGCTCGATCCGCTGGCGATCAACCCTTGGCTTCCCTCATAGTGGCTTGCTACAAAAGCAGAGCCTGCCATCCGGTACTCGTTCGAAGAAGGGGACTCGGTCGTTACGCCCGGATTCTGTGCATTCGCGGCCGAAAAAAGCGCCGCATCGCTGTACGACTCGGTCGTCATCGCCAACGGTAGATATTGCCCGGGGGAGGACGACGATATCTGAGACTGCGGAACGATCGGGAGTGGATAGGCCGTAGAACCGTCATTGTCGGTGTAGACCACCGGATTGCTGTCCGAGTAGACGCCCGTACTCTGCTCTGTGCTTCCGAGATGATCGCCGTTGCCGAGATCAGCCCCGTTGCTATTGATACCGCTCGCGTCTTCGAGTTCCCATTCGCCGAAATTTGTATTGGCAGCTCCGACCGCATCTCGCCAGGCATCGTGAACGTCGGTGCCGGAGTTTGAGCCGACGTTGGCCGCAGCGGAGACGAACGTGTCGGCGACGTTTTTCGCGGTGTCCGGCAGGTCGGTCGGCTCGCCTTCGACGCCATAGTAGCCATGAAGACCTTGCGAGCTCGTGTTGAAGATATAGGGCCAGTTCTGATCCGTGGTACAGACGGATGCATACGCGAAGATCCACTTCAGCCGCCCGGCCATCGGAACGTTCGCGGAGGCCCCGTTGAAGCATTCGACGTCCGGCGAGTACCCCTTCGAGCTGCAGTCGCCTTCGTTGCTGCCCGTTGGATCGTATTCGTTCAGTACAATGAAGCCGTCGTCTCCGTGCCCCGAGTACCATATGAAGTCGGCATTTTCCGCATTGCTGCTTGTGAAGCTTGACGCATGGACGGCTGGGTCGCTGGTTGTACCCGTGGCAAACGTGCAAGCACCGTCATTGTCTTCGATGGAACTGGTGCGGGTCCAAGACTTTGCGGTGAGACGTGAGTTGAGTTCGGGGACGTCCGCGTTTTGCAGGCAGCTATTGTATGCGAAGAACGGGTAGTAGTGTTGGTGGAGCGTAACGAAATTGCCCGGCGGGGGCGGAGCAGTACCGCTGCCGCCGACTCCGCAACCGCATAGCGTCGCGGCGCAGACTGCTAGTAGCGCGACTATCGATCGTTGCACAGTCGATGAACCTTTCAAGAGTGGCTTTGATCCGGAGACGGCGCATTGGTGATGTGCGGCGTGACGACGATATAGAGATTTGTGTTTACCCGTTGCTCGGTACGGTTTCGAAAGAAACTCCCAAGTAGGGGTAGGTCGCCTAAAAGCGGGATCTTGGAAAGGCTGTTGATCTCGCTGTCCTCTATCAAGCCTCCGATAACGAAGGACTGACCGTCACGTACAGTCGCCGCCGTCGTCGCCGTACGTTGTGTGATTTCGGGGTAGCCCTGCACGTATGAGCTCACACTGGAGACTTCCGAGTAGATGTGGAAGTTGATGAAGCCGTCAGGCGAAACGCGTGGCTGAATTTGAAGATTCACGCCGACGGTCACGTACTGCACCTGTTGCTGCGTAAGAGTCGCCGAGCCGAAGCTCGTCAACGTCGTAACGACCGGAATCTCATCGCCGGTGAGAATCGATGCCGGCGACCCGCTTTGCGCGACGATGCTCGGTCGCGCAAGAAGTTTTCCGCCACCCTTCGTAACGACGTCGTAGATTTGTGCCTGCAAGTTCAAGCTCGACGTGGCGAGGCTTTGGCTTTTGAGCTGCGTCGAAACGGCAGCAATGGGACCGCCGGCGTTTGTGTAGTCGATGCCGACTTGCTTAGCGGCACTGTCGGTAAGCTCGACGATCTGCGTTTCGAGGGTCACGGTTGGAAGGGGCACGTCCAGTTGTGCGATTAGGCTGCGCAATTCGGCGACGCGTTCCGGCGTACCGGTAAGGATGATCGCGTTGAGGCGGCGATCAATGGCGAGCTCGTCCGTCAGCTTCTGCCCGAGGGCCTGCGTCGACGCTGGGCTTGCGACCGATATCGATTGCGCCGCAACGATGCCGCCGGAGGCGCCGCCGATTGATGAGGCGCTTTGGCTGATTTGTGATGGTTGCGGCGCAAAGGTATCATTAACAGGCACGGTCTGCCCCTCGATGAGGGCACCCGCAATCTCGCTCACGTCGGCGAAGTGTAAGATGACGACGGCAGTCGTCGCGCCGAGCACGATGGGCAGTCGCCTCATTGCTTCTTGCTTGCTCGGGGGGCTACGATCGCGAGAGATCGATAGTTCGATGGTGTTTGCCGTGGCGGAGAAATCGACGTGAGCCGGGACTGCGACGAGGATCAGTATGTTGAGGTCGCCGCCGATGAGGTTGACCCGGACGGACTCTACGAGTGCGCCTGCGACGGCGATTGGCCTAAACTGCGGCGCGATACGCGTCTGTATGCATTGCACAACAATCGCGCTTGCGGCTTGCGGCGGAACGTTGCAGCGCGGTATTGGGCCCGAGAATCTTAGGGTGAGATCGGCATGGTCGGCCGAGCCGTGTTCGAGCGCGCCACTCACGATGATGGACGCGTTCGGCTGCGCGTTCACGGGCCGAACCGTGGCGCAGAACATAGCGATGAGGAGGACTGACGTACGCCTCGGCGTTTGAAGGACGCAGCCGCGCTTGTATGTGGCCGTGACAAGACCATCCTGTGGTGCGCAGCGAACGACGATATATTCCGTCGTCCGCTAGTATGGCACTACAGGTCGGTCGCGTGCTGCTCCCGTCGAGCTGCGATTATTGATTATCGATCGTGACTGTCAGTATCGACCAACGAGAACCGGCGTGGCTCGGACTCGAGGTCGTTCACTCGGCGAAGACCTCTACCGCGACGACTTTGCCCGAGACGATGCGCCCGACGCAGGTGTCGGTCGAGTCGTTGATGAGGTGGCCATCGACGAGCTGGTGAAGTTCGAGTTCGAGTAGCCGCCCGCGACGGTGCCCGACCAACCGTTGCGGCCCAGCGAGGTCGCGTTCTCGCTGCGCTCGTCGTTGAACGACTGCACGATGCGCCCGGTCAGCGCGTCGACGACCTTAACCGAGACTTTGAGCGTCGTACGGCTGCTGTGCACCGAGCCCGCGATCGAGCCGGCAACGCCGGCAGAAAGCCGGCGCCGCCGCTGCGCCCGGTGACGTCCAACTGCACCACGTTGCCGGAGATGAGATAGCGCGCTCCGATGAGCCGGCCGGCGCTGACGGCGGAGGCCGGATCGACCTCGCCGCCCGCGCCCAAGTGGTGCTCGTTCAGCGTCGAGGTGAGGTGGCTGCGATCGACGACCGAGAGCTGTCCTTTGCTGACGAGCGCGTCGGTCACCAGGTCCGCCAGCGCGACGCCGGGTTCGAACTGGCCGTAATTGCTGCCGGTCAGGCCTTTGGTGTCGAAGTCGAGTACGGCCGCGGTCGGCGGTCCGGCCGCACACGCGCCGGACGGCGTGCCGAGCGTCGTCGCGGACACGACCGCGCACGCAAGCGCGAAGACGATTCGTCGCACGGTGAGTCCCTCCAAGAAAGCGAGGCAGGCGCACTTGGGGGCGTACGCGGTACTCCCGAACTTGGCTCGCTCTGAAAACCGACCCTGCTCTCGCTCAATACCTCTACCGAAGGGCTCGTCTATCGGCTGGCGCGGTCGACCCACCAGAGCAGCGGCAGCTGCAGCGGCACGCGTGCCCAGATGACCCAAGCCGGCGCGACGCGCCGGAAGCGCTTCGCCTCGAGCGCCATCCCGATGTTGGCCGGCCAGACTCCGAGCAACAGCAGCATGAGCCCAATGCCCGCCGGCCGCCGCGTGCCGGGAAGCAGCAGTCCGATTGCGCCGGCGATCTCCGCCGCGCCGGTGATGCGTACGAGCATCTTGGGGTCGCCGAAGCGCGGCGGCACGATGGCCTCGAACGGACGCGGGCGCACGAAATGCAAGATGCCCGACGTCAAGAAAAGGGCCGCGAGCGGGAGGCGTGCGCGCATCCGCGGACGTTCAGCGCCGGGCCCGCGGCATCCGCGCAGGGGTGCGCGGCGAGGACGCGGGATACGTCGCGATGGCGACCGTAACGACCGAACCGGCGATCGAGCGTTCCAAGGCGGTGCTGGAGGGACTGTTCGGCCCACAGCTCGGCAACGAGGTGGCGGTCCGCCTGTGGGACGGCAGCGAGATTCCCGCGTCGTCGCCCGCCTTCACGCTGCTGGTCAACGCGCCGTACGCGCTGCGCGCGGCCTTCACGCCGCCGCTCGACGCCAACCCCGGCCGCGCGTTCGTCGAGGGTTGGATCGACATCGTCGGCGACGTCGAGCTCGCGCTGGATACGCTCGAACGGTCGGTGACGCGGCTCTCGAAGCTCGCGCTGGCGCGCCTAGCGATGCTGCTGGCGCGCTTGCCGCGTGCGCCGCGCCACCACCACGGGCGCGCGCGGCTGCACGGAAAGGTGCACTCGAAAGCGCGCGACGCGGCGGCGATCGGGTTCCACTACGACCAGCCGGTCGCGTTCTACCGCACCTTCCTGGGCCGCGAGCTGGTGTACTCGTGCGCATATTGGGACGACGGCGTGACCGACCTCGACGGCGCGCAGCGCGCGAAGCTCGACTACGTCCTCGACAAGGTGCGCTTGCGCGCCGGCCAGACGTTCTTGGACATCGGGTGCGGGTGGGGCGGCCTGGTGCTGCGGGCGGCGCAGCGCGGCGCGCGCGCGCTCGGCGTTACGCTCTCGCGCCGCCAGCACGAAGAAGCGCAGCGCCGCATCGCCGAGGCCGGACTCGAGGATCGCGCGCGGGTCGAGCTGCGTGACTACCGTGAGCTAGGCGACCTGCAGTTCGACGCGATCGCGTCGGTGGGAATGGTCGAGCACGTCGGGCGCGAACGGCTGGGTGAGTATTTCCGCTGCGCGTACCGCGCGCTGCGCGAGGGTGGCCTGTTCCTCAACCACGGCATCGTGCAGCAGGGCCGCGACGGGAAAGGGTATCGCGCCAGCGACGATTTCATCGGCCGCTACGTGTTTCCCGACGGCGACTTGGTGCCGGTCGACGTCACCACCCGCGCGGCGGAATCGGTCGGTTTCGAAGTGCGCGACGTCGAGAACCTGCGCGAGCACTACGCCCGCACGCTGCGTGCCTGGGGGACGAATCTGGAGGCGAATCGCGTGACCGCGATCGACGCGACCGACGCGCGCACCGAACGCATCTGGCGCATCTACATGGCCGGCAGCGCGCGCGGCTTCGCGCTCGGCCGCATGGGATTGATGCAAACGCTGCTCGGGAAGCCCCGTTCCAACGGCGTCACCGACGTTCCGCCGACGCGCCGCGACCTCTATCGCTGAACCGGCCGAGCGTTCGGCCGTCAAATGTCCGCAAACGGGTACAACGCTGCCATGCGCAGCACCCACGCTCTCATTCTCACGGCGGCGCTGACCGCCCTGGCGACCCCGGCTTTCGCGCAGCAGCAAGCGTCCGACAACGGCACCAGCGCGAACGGCCCGATCACGATCTTCAAGAACATGCTCCCGGAGGATCCCGGCGTCACCGTGCGGATCGACGGCCGCGAGATCGATCACCTCCACATGGCCGCGTACGACGACGTCACCACGACCGTCAAGCCCGGCGCGAACACCCTGACCATCAGCTGGAATCACCCGGTCAAGGCGCTGAACTTCAAAGTCGCCTACGCGCCGACGCGGAACAACTTCAAGAACATCCTCGTCGTCAACGTCAGCAGCAGCCAGGACCCCGCGCTGAACCAGGCCGGCTCGAAGACGATGTCCTTCAACATCCCCGGCTAACCGGCTCGCCTCGCGGCGGTCCGCACGAAAGAAGGACCGGGCTCGCGCTAGTGCGCGAGCCCGGTGATGAAGTTCCGCAGGTCGGCCGACAGGCGCGCGTGCGACGCCGGATCGGCATAGATCATGTGCCCGCTCGGATAGTACGCGAGGTGCACGTGGTCGCGCAGGCTGGGGTCGAGCTCCAAGTGCGCGATCGTGTACTCGGTGTTCATGAACGGGGTCGCCAGATCGAACAAGCCGTTGGCGACGAACACGCGCAGCGAGGGATTTTGGCTAAGCGCTTGACGGAGATCGTCGACCACTTCGGGGGCGAGCACTTTGCCGGCGAAGCCGGCGATCGCGGCCGTGCGCTTGAAGTCCCAGTCCCGGAACACCTCGCCGTAGTCGGTGATGCGGTACTCTTCGTTGGGCTTCCAGTCCAGCGCGTCGCGGCTGTAGACGTTGAACAGCGTCGTGTAGACCGGCTCGAGCGCGGTGTCGGCCGGATCGTAGTCGGGTGAATCGTCGGTCGCGTCGCGATCGATGCCGGTGAAGCGCGAGTCGAGACGGCCGACGGTGCGGCGCTGGTCGCGCAGCAGTTCCTTCTCGAAGTGCTCGGCCCAGATGCGCAGGTTCGCCAGGTCGATGTAGTGCGCGCTCAGACCGGTGTAGGCGTGCAGCCGTTCGATGATGTGCGCGCGCGTCTGCGGGTCCAGCCGGTCGCCCTGCATCAGCGCCGCCGCGTACTCGGTGGCCGCGAAGTGCCGAACCTCGGCCAGGAACGCGTCGAGGTTGGCCGGCTGCTGCGGCAGCGCATGGTGGTAGTAGGCGACGGCGGCTTCCGAGGGCAAGAACAGCACGAACGGCAGATCGTTGTCCTGTGCGGCGATGAGCGTCGCGTAGTCGAGCGCGGTCGAGATCAGCACGACGCCGTTGCAGGCGATGCCGCGCTGCGCGAGCACGTTGACGAGGTTGGCCGAGCGGGTCGTCCCGTAGCTCTCGCCGATCAGGAACTTCGGGCTGTTCCAGCGATCGGACGTCGTCAGGTACCGCTGCACGAAGGTCGCGAACGTCGCCGCGTCTTGGTCGATACCGAACACCGCCTTGGGATCGTAGGCGCGGCCGTAGCCGGTGCCGGGCGCGTCGACGAAGACCAGATCGGTCGCGTCGAGCAGGCTGTCGGCGTTGTCGACCAGGCGATACGGCGCCGGCGGCGTCGTGGTGGCGTTCGCCGTCACGACCATGCGCGGCCCGAACGCGCCCATGTGCAGCCACACCGTCGAGGATCCGGGGCCGCCGTTGTAGACGAACGAGAGCGGGCGGTGCATGCGATCGGCGACGTCGTCGCGCGTGTACGCGACGTACGACATCGAGGTCGTCGGCTTGCCGTCGTCGCCGCGAATCACCAGCAGCCCGGCGCGTGCGGTGTACGCGATGTCGGTGCCGTTGATGCGCGCGTGGTGGTGGGTGACGACCGGCGTCTCGGAGGGCAGCGCGGGGCTGGGCGCCGGAGTCGGGTCGGCCGCGTGGGCGGCGCGAGGGAGACCGCCGCTCAGCGCGGCGGTCAGGACGACGAGCACGAGGGTGCGCAACCAGAGCATGGCAGCCCGGCTTCGGTCCGTGGCCGGTCGACCACTCTCTAGCGGAACGGATAGGTCGATTTGGGGGCCGAGAGGCCGACCGGCGGTCGAGGGCCGAAGGCAAGCGGCCGATACCGAAAGAGGAAACGTCGGACAGGGAGGTCTTGCGTGTCGTCGTCGTCCCCGGTGACCTTGCATCTCCACGCGACGGCAACGCAGCCGCTCGCGTCCGCCGCGGCGCGCGGCCTGGACGCGAAAAGCCCTGCCGGCGACGGCAGCGCGACGCCGCAGGGGACGTTCACGGCGCAGATCGCCGTGACGCTCTACGACGGCAACGGCGCGCCGCGCTCGCTCACCGAGGGGCCGGCACCGATCACCGGCGCCAAGCTGACGGGCGACGACGTGGCGATCCTCGAGGTCCAGGGTCTGAACGGCAGCAACAGCGATCTCACCGTGACGCTGCGCGCCGACGACACCTACCTCGCGGTCGAGCACCGCGACGGCCAGACGATCACCTACGACAGCCGCAATGGTCCGGCCAGCTTGGCCCAGGTCCCCCTGGCGACGCTGGCCGGCCAGGTGGTGGGCCTGGCCGGCGCGGCCGGGTCGGACACGAAGCTGGCGAGCGCGGCTCCGGCGGCGCTGAGCCAGTTGGTCGCGCCGGGTGGCTCGATCGAGGGCTTGACCGTGACCGTCACCGATGCCAAGGGCGTCTCGCGCTACGTCGGCGGCGCGGACGGCGTCGTCTCTGCCCTACGCACCGGCGGCGACGTCGCGCTCGAGAGCGTGACCGTCGATGACGGGGTGACGACCGACTCGGTCCGGTTGCTCGACGGCAGCGGCACGACCACGGTCGACGGTGCGGCGCTCAACGGGACGGTGTTCACCTTCAGCCGCGACGCACAGGGGGAAGAGATCGCGCGGGTGACCAGCGACGGCGGCGCGCTCAGCGATGCGACGCCCGCGGCGGCGAGTGCGGTCGACGCGTTCGGTGACACGCTCACGATCGGCACCGGGGCACAGGGCGCCGTGAACATCGCGGTGCGCGACGGGTTCGGTAACAGCTTCACGTTCAGCGAGGGCGGTGCCGGGACGAGCGCGTCGCTGACCGCCGGCATCTCGGTCGGCGGCTCGACCAACATCGCGAAGGCCGACGTGGTCGCCGACGAGTCGGCCACCTTGACGACCGGCAGCATCGCGAGCGCCGCGACCTCGCTCGAAGCGGACGGCACCTCGGCGAAGAACGACGGCACCCTGAACGTCGCGCTGGACGACACGGTGAGCTCGGCCCAGACGAGTTCCGCCGGCAACGAGCAGTCCAAGGCACCGCAACAGAACGCGACAAGCACGCTGGCCTCGGCGCAGGTCGGCATCCACGCGACCGCGTCGGGAACGCTCGACGTCCTCGGCGCCGCGCAAGCGGGCGTGCTCGACGGCGCGCAGAGCGATACCGGAGACCTGCTCGAGGGGGGAGCCTCGCAAGAAGGCAAGGGCGCCGAAACGCTCGTCGACGGCGCGTCGCGCACGATCGTCGACGCGTCGATCGAAACGCAGGCCACGGACGTGCGAAACGCGGCGGAAGCCCCGAAGAACTCGGCGACCAGCGACTTCGGCGACGTGAGCGTCACCGCATTCGGTCACACGTCCTCGGCGCTCTCGGACGAAGAGATCGATCGCGAGGACGACGTGCTCTACACGACCTCGCAGCCCGACTCGCTGGTGCTGTGAGCGTCAGCCGCCGGCGCGCTTGACCCGCCGCGCGCGCTGCTCGAAGTACGCGACCACCGCGTCGCGGTGATCGCCCTGCAGCTCGACGACGCCGTTCTTGGCCGTGCCACCGGTGCCGCACAGGCGCTTGAGCTCCTTGCCGACGGTTGCCAGCTCGTTCGCGGCAAGGCCGTGCACGAGGGTGACGCTGCTGGCGCGGCGGCGTTCGCGCGCGACCCGCACGACGCCGTCGTCGGGAAGCGCCCGCCCGGCACCCGGCGCCGGCGCCGGAAGCCGGGGCGCGCTCGGGAGCGGCAGGCTGCCGTCGGTCGAGTAGACCAGGACGCGCTCGTCGCGCACGCGCTCGTCTTTCATCGCTGCTGCAACCGGCCAGGCATGGGCGGTGGTTCCGCCTGGGGTGATCACGGTGCTGCCGGCACCGCCGCCGGCGGTGGTCGAAGAGATCGCGGCGTTCGGGCGCTTCGCCGCCTCGCGCGGCTGGGTGCCCGCCACCGGCGGCAATTTTTCGTGCCGTCTGGACGCCTTCCACGCCGTCGTGACCCGCAGCGGGGTTGACAAAGGCACGATTCGCCGGATCGACGTCGCCACGCTGGCGCTCGACGAGCCGGTGCCGCCCGGCATGTCGGCGGAGACGCCGCTGCACTTGGCGCGCTATCGCCGCGACCTGCGGCTCGGCGCGATCTTCCACGTGCACTCGCTGGCGGCGACCGTGCTCTCCAAGCTCGACGCCGCGCGCGGGTTCGTGCGCACCGAGGGCTACGAGATGCACAAGGCGCTGGGGCTGCGCACGCACGAGAGCGTCGTCGACATCCCGGTGTTCGCCAACGACCAGGACACCGAGGCGCTGGCGGCACGGATCGAGTCGCAGCTCGGCGACGAACCCGCCGTCCCGGGCTATCTCCTGGCCGGTCACGGCTTGTACGCGTGGGGCGCGGACGCCGCGCAGGCGCGCCGCCGCGTCGAGGGACTCGAGTTCCTGTTGGCCTGCCACCTCGAAGAACGGAGACTGCGATGAACGCCGTGTTGACCTCGACCTTGCGCGTCTACGACGACGCCGACCCCGCGCGCATGCTGCTCGACACGACCGACCGTGCCGAGATCACCCGGACGCTCAACGGCGTCGGCGTGCGTTTCGAGCGCTGGGCGGCCGACGCGGCGATCGCGTCGGACGCGACGCCGGCGGACGTGCTGGCGGCGTACGCGGACGACGTCGCACGCTTGCGCGCGGAGTGCGGGTACGAGGCAGCCGACGTGATCCGGCTGGCGAAGGGGGCGCCGAACACCGCGCCCATGCGCGAGAAGTTCCTCGACGAGCACACCCACAGCGAGGACGAAGTCCGCTTCTTCGTCGAGGGCAGCGGCGCGTTCTACTTGCGCATCGGCGGTCGCGTGCACCAGATGATCTGCACCCGCGGCGATCTGATCTCGGTCCCCGCCGGGACGACGCACTGGTTCGACATGGGCCCCGATCCGGAGTTCACCGCGATCCGGCTGTTCACCGACGCGTCCGGGTGGGTCGCGCAGTTCACCGGCGACCCCATCGCCCGGCGCTTCCCGCTCTACGAGTAACGTGCCGGTCGCGCTGACCGCGCGCGCGGTACTGACCGACATCGAGGGGACCACCAGCACGATCGCCTTCGTGCACGAGGTCCTCTTTCCGTACGCCGACGCGCGGCTGGACGCGTTCGTCGCCGCCCATCGTGAAGAGCCCGACGTCGCCGCGGCGATGCGCGACGCGGCCCGTGAGGCCGATGAGGAGCCCGACGTCGACGATGCGACCGTGCTGGCGTACTTGCACCGGTGGATCGCCGAAGACCGCAAGTCCACCGCGCTCAAGGCGCTGCAAGGGCTGATCTGGGCCCAGGGCTACCGCCGCAACGAGATCCCCGCGCACGTCTATCCCGACGCGGTCGCCGGGCTGCGCCGCTGGCATGCGGCGGGACTGCGCTTGTACGTGTACTCGTCGGGGTCGATCGCGGCACAGCGCACGCTGTTCGGCCACACGCCGGCCGGCGATCTGCGCTCGCTCTTCAGCGGCAACTTCGACACGACGAGCGGCCCCAAACGCGAGGCGGCGTCCTACGCGACGATCGCGCGCGCGATCGGGCTGCCGGCGGGTGAGATCGTGTTCCTGAGCGACGTCGACGCCGAGCTCGACGCCGCGCGCGGCGCCGGGATGCAGACGGTGCGGCTGCTGCGCCCGGCCGACACGCCGCCGGGTGCGACCACGACGCACCCGGCAGCGAGCAGCTTCGAGGAGATCGAGATCAGAAGCCGGTCTGGCGGCTGAGCTCGAGGTAGACCGTGCGCGGCTGGACGTACTCGAGGTTGGTCGGCCCGACACCGCCGCCCAGCGCCTCGGACGTGTAACCGCCGTAGTAGATGCCGCCGACCTGGTTGCCGTCCTTGTCGAACAGGTTGCGCGCGCCCAGGGTGATGTCGAACGCTCGCGTCGGGAACTTGAGCGCGGCGTCGAACTCGGTGAAGCCCGGCTGACCGAAGGCGTTGTTCGCCCCGTAGGTCGTGCTGCTGAAGCGAACCGAGCTGCCGCTGGGGAACGTGTAGAAGAGATCGCCGCGCATCTTGCTGTCGGGATAGCCCGGCAGCTGGACGCCGTCGGCCGGCAGCTCGAAGAACAGCGTTCCCGACTTCGAGGGGACTTGGTTGTAGGAGTAGTCGCGCAGCAGATCGACCATCGCGCGGTAGCCGAAGCCGACGCGCGGTTGATGCACCAGCGAGAGCTCGACGCCCGCTTGGCGGCCGTCGCCTTGCGAAGAGTTGATCGTTTCCGACGAATACGGCTTGCCGTCGAACGTGCCGGAGACCGGTTCGACGATCTGTGCGTAGCGGTTGTAGATCGTCGAGTCGTAGAGGTCGAGCGATACCAGACTGTCGCGACCGTACTTGTAGTCGCCGCCGATGTCCCAGCCGGTCGACGTCTCGGGGTTGAAGGTCGTCGTCGGGACGATGAGTGAGCCGCCGGTGATCTTCTCGGTCGTGCCGGTGACCAGTCCGTAGTAGGGAGCGACGTAGGCGCTCCCCCACGACGCGCGCACGCTCGTGTTCGCGTTCGGCCGGAACGTCAAGCCGGCACGGGGATCGAACCGCGAACCGACGTAGCTCGTGTTCGAGAAATAGGCGCCGGCGTCGAGCTGCAGGTCCGGCAGCAGCTGGAACGAGCCGCGCACGCTCTCGGACGTGCTCGCGACCGTGAAGTACGTGTCGGTGCCGGACTCGAGCGTATAGTAGTCGCTCGGGGTCGTGTCGTAGGGCCAATACCCGACGGCGTAGACGCCGTTGATGAACAGCGACTTGTCGACGTGGCGGTCGAAACCGACCGTGATGGTGTTCGCCCCGATCGGCAGCGTGTACTGCGCGTCGAAGCCGTGCAGCGTGTCGGTCGTCGGCTCGATGTACGGCTCGCCCGGGTAGCCGTTGTCGTCGTAGCTGCTGGCCTTGCCGGGGAGCGGCGGCGTGTCGGTGACGACCCACTGGCAGGTCGGCGTGTAGCAGGGCGAGATCGCGTAGGGCGCCTCGTTCTGCGTGACGGTGCGCGAGACGCTGCCGGCGTAGTACCGCGCCAGCAGCGAGCCCGGCCCGATCACCGTGCGGAACTCACCCGTGTAGAGCGGCTCGTTGTCGAACTCGTACGTGTTCGGGTACGCCGCGTAGTAGTTGATCAGCTGGTGCGTGCCCACGTAGCCCAGGAACGGGTTTGCCGTGTAGTTGTAGTTGCCGGCCGTGCCGCCCGCCGGGCAGGTCGCGCTCGGCGTGGCGCCGGTGTAGATGCACGGCACGATGAGGGCGTTGATGCTGCCCTCGTTGTTGCCGGTCTCGTCGAGCCACGTCTGGGTCGAGTAGCTGCTGAACTGCATCGACGTCACCGGCGAGAAGCTGTACGAGAGCTTGACGAGCTGCGAGTCGCTGCTGAAGTCGGATGTGGCGGGGTAGCGGAAGTTGAGCACGCCGTCGTACGACGCGCCCGGTCCGAACACGTCGCGGGGATTCGGGTAGACCGGAATGCCGACCGGGTTGTAGTAGTTGTCGGCGCCCCACAGGTACTGCGGGGTCAAGAAGCCGGGCGTGGTCTCGCGCGCGGCGCCGACCAGGAACCCGACCTTGCCGATCGTGTCGGAGAAGCGCAACGCGTACGTGAAGGTGTCGAACGAGTCGTAGCCGGTCTGGAACGCGCTGGTCGGCTTCGCCGTGATCGGCGCGGTACGGAAGTTCAGCGTGCCGCCGACCGCGTCTTCGACCGTGTTCGTCATGCTGCCGGGACCTTCGCTGACCTCGATGTTGCTGATCAGGAGCGAGTTGATGAACGCGGTGTTGAAGCCGAAGGTACCATTGCCGGCGGTGTTGACGGGGTGGCCGTCGATGAGGATCTGTGATTCGTAGGGCTCCGCGCCGCGGAGCGAGATCGACGCGTTCGAGCCGGGCTCGTTCGAGCCACCGCCGACGCGCAGGATCTCGACGCCGGGGATCTGGTCGAGCACGTTGACGACCTGGTCCTGACCTTGGTTGAGCAGTGCGCTCGCGTTGACGCTCTGCTGCAGCACGGGCGCGCTGCTGACCGCCGTCGCGCTGGTCGAGGTGTGCCCGATCGTGGTCAGCGACGCGTTCGCGAGCGACGTCTTGAGCGAGACCGTTTGACCCGGGACGATGGCGATGTTGTCTTGGCGGGTCGACTGAAAGCCGCTCGCGGAGATGGTGACGCTGTAGATGCCGGGCGGGACGCTGACGGAATACGTGCCGTCCGGCTTGGTGACGGCCTCCGTCGAGACGGGGCCGCTCAGGCGGATGCGGGCGTTGCCGAGTGCCTGTCCGGCGCCGTCGGTCACGGTTCCGCTGATGCTGCCAGCGCTCTGGGCCAGCACGGCGGTCGGTGCGACGCACGTCGAAACGAACCCGGTTGCGACGAACGTCGCAAAAAGAAACGCTCGGGTCTTCAAAAGTCAGTTCCTCGGGAGAGGGGGAACAGATGCAGTCGGGTGACCGATCTGCGAACCTTAATCTCCCAGAGCAACATTAACGTTGTGCAAAATCTGTGAGCATCGGCCTCGACTTGGCACGAATGGCGAATGCGTTCAGCGCCGTTCCGAGCGTACGACCCGCGAGCACGCGAAGATCACGGTCGTCACCAGGTAGCCGTAGGCGGAGATCCCGACCGTCGCGCGCACGCCGATGTGATCCGAGAGCCAGCCGCCGAGCAGCGACGCCGGCAAGATGCCGCCGAGCACCAAGAAGCGCGCGACGCCGAAGACGCGCCCGACCAGCTCCTCGGGGATGACGCGCATGCGCCACGACACCATCGCGGTGACGTAATAGCCGGCGCAGACGCTGGAGAACGTCACCCCGGCGACGACCACCGGCAGCGCGTGCGTGAAGGGCAGCGGCAGCCAGCCCAGGCCGTCGCCGAGGTTCGCGACGACCAGGCCGAGCCCGACCGGCCAGTGCGTGCGGCCGGCGATCAACGCGCCCAGCGCCGCGCCCGCCGAGAAGCAGCCGAAGATGATGCCGACGACGTGATCGCCGGTCTCGAAGGCGCGCTTGAGATACGGGATCAGCGACACGAAGCCGATCGTGCCGACCGTGTTCGCCGCCAGGCTGAAGAAGGACAGCCGCAGCATCGTCGGGTCGGAGCAGAGAAACCGCCAGCCGGCGGCGACGTCGGCCGCGATCTCGCGCAGCTGCGGCAAGCCGCGCGGCGTGTCCGGGCCGAAGGTGCGTACCGATGCGACCGCGGCTTGCGAGGCCAGATAGGTGAGCGCGTTGGTGATGAGCAGCGGCAACGGTCCGACCACACCGAGCAGCGCGCCGCCGAGCGGCGGCGCGATCAGGTTGACGGTCTGCTCGGTCGCGCCCATCGCCGCGACCGCCGCTTTGGCGCGATCCTTGCCCAGCAGATACGGAATCGACGGCGCTTGCGAGCCTAGGAAGATCGAACCGCCGATGGCCAGCACGAACACGCCGCCGTAGATGAGCGGAATGCTCAGCCGGCCGGTGAGGAACGCGACGCAGAAGCCGGCCATGACCACGAAGCGCAGCGCGTCGCAGGCGATCATCAGCCGGCGGCGGTCGACCCGGTCGGCGAGCGACCCGGCGAGCAAGCTGACGACCGCGTACGGCAGCAGCTCGAGCCCCCAGGTCGCACCGACTGCGACGGCCGAGCCGGTCAGCCGGAAGACCAGCAGCGGAATGGCGATCGTGCGCAGGCCGTCGCCCAGATAGCTGAGCGCTTGGCCGGCGTAGAAGCGGGCGAACGCCGATGATCGAAAGACGCTCGCCGGGCGAGCGGAGACGGTGTCCATACGAGGTTCCCAGGTCGTGCGAGGAAGGAAGGTTTGGTGCACGAACCCCGCGGCGCCAACGGCCGGCGGGGGAACCTGTTAAAGCATGGTAGGCTCGGTCTACCGCGCGGGCTTCACGGAATCCTGGCCGACGGGAGCGGGAACGCGTTCACCGTCCGCGAATCGGGGTCGGTCGGTCCCGGATAGCTCAGTTGGTAGAGCAGCTGACTGTTAATCAGCGGGTCGTTGGTTCGAGTCCAACTCCGGGAGCCATGCAGAAGCCCGTCCGATCGAGAACGATCGGGTGGGCTTCGTTCTTATCGCGGTGTGTTTCAGCTGGTGAGTGGGCCGGTGCGGGCGCGGCGTTCGATCATCGTGACGACGGCGGCGCGGGCACGGGCGATGGCGGCGCGGCGGTAGTCCCAGCGCGGATCGTCGTCGGGTGCGAAGATGCCCATCGCGCCGTTCGCCTCGAAGACGACGACGTCGCCGTGCGCGTCGAGGGTGAAGTCGATGCCGCCGTAGTCGAGCCGCATCGTCGCGGCGACTTGACCGAGCGCCGTCAGCGCGCGCTCGCCGAGGAAGGCAGCCGGGTCGTCGAGGAAGCGCGCCTCCTCGGCGCGGAACGCGGCGACGTCGCGCATGGCCGAGGAGACGTAGTGCACCTTCCAGTCCCGCGAAACGGCGAGGTGGACGGGATACAGCGTGCCGTCGATCGCCATCATGCGCAGCTTGCGGAACGCACCGTCGGCGCCGCGCGTGTCCTCGTACGAGAGCACCAGCCGGTCCTCGCCGGGCATCGCGGCCGCGCGCTCGGCGAGCTCGTCGGGACCCGCGACGCGCTCGAAGAACTGGCCGTTGTGGTAGCCGGGGCTGCGCAAGAGGAGCGGGAACGCGAAGCCCAGCGCGGCGACGGTCGCGACGCCGTCCGGCCCCGCCAGCTGCGTGCGCGTCGCAGCCGCAACGTGCGCGGTGCGCACCCCGGCGATCGTCGCCAGCCGCCCGGCCTGTTCGAGGCGGCTGGTCCGCGCGACGTCGTCCGGATGGTTGAGGATCGGGGCCGCCGTTCGCGCGATGATGCGCCGCGCCACCGCGAGGGCGCGCGCATCGGACTCGACGTCGCCGACGGCGACGAGGACGACGTCGTGGTCCGGCAGCGGCTGGCCGTCGGCGTACGCTTGCGTATAGAGGACCGTGTTCGCGATGCGGCTCGGGTCGACGAAGAGATCGTAGCGGATCGCGTGCAGCGCGGAGGCGATCGTCAGCAGGCGCACCGCCTCGCCGGAGCCGGTGTAGGCGAAGATACGGACGGTGCCGCGCAGCTGCTCGCTGCTCCACGCCGCCGCGGCGGCCTGCTCGTCGCCGAGCTCCTCGTGCGCGGCGGCCAGCGCGAACAGCAGCTCGCCGTCGCCGGGCGCCAGCGCGAGCGCACGCTCGAGCAGGCGCAGCGCGGCGCGCTCGTCGTGCTGCGCGCTCGCGAACGTCGCCAGCCGGCGCAGGACCAGCAGCGCGCGGTCGGGCTCGTCGCGCAGCACGGTCTCGAGAAAGACGTCGGCCGCGTCGAGGTCGCCGCGCAGTATCGCGTTGGCGCCGATGTCGTAGACCAGCTCGACGAACGGATCGGCGGCCGCCTCGGGCGTCGCGGGCGCCGCGGCCGCCGGCGCGGGTTCGGCGGGGACGGGGACGTGCGAAGCGTCGCGCTCGAGCCGTTGCAGCACCTCGCGCAGCCCGCGCAAGGCCGGCGCGTGGTCGGGGCGCAGCTGCAGCGCCCGCTCGAACTCGCGCTGCGCGGCGATCAGGTCGCGCCGTTCCAGCAGCACCGCGGCCAAGTTCGTCGCCGCGATCACGCTGGCCGGATCGGCTTCGGTCGCGGCGCGCAAGCAGGCCTCGGCCTCGCGAACGTAGCCGTGGCGGTGATAGAGCAGCGCCAGGTCGTTGAGGGCGCGGAAGTGGTGCGCGTCGACGGCCAGCACCGCGTGGAAGGCCGGCTCGGCGTCGACGTCGCGTCCGAGCGCCGTGAGCAGCTTCGCCCGGTCGAACAGCAGGCTGACGGACCGCGGCTGGCTGGCGAGTGCCGCATCCAGCGCCTCGACGATCGACTCCAAGGTCACATGGGGGACGGTATGCTCTCGCGCTGCGGAGTGCCTGGCGAGGAGGCCGACGGATGATCTCGAGGGTCGCGGTGATCGGCCCGGGCGCGATGGGGAGCGCCATCGCCGGGCGCCTGACCGAGCACGGCGTCTCGGTGTTGACCTCGCTCGCGGGCCGCAGCGAGGCGACGCGTCGCCGCGCCGAGGCGGCGGGGATGATCGACGCCGACGACGACGCGATCGCGTCCGCCGACGCGATCCTCTCGATCGTGCCGCCGGCGGACGCGGTCGCGCTGGCGCAGCGATTCGCCGCGCCGCTCGCGCGGGCCGCGCGCAAGGCGATCTACGCCGACTGCAACGCGGTCGACGTCGACACCGTGCACCGCATCGCCACGATCATCGCGCCGACCGGCGCGCCCTTCGTCGACGGCGCGATCATCGGTCTGCCGCCCGGGCCGAACGGCGATCCCACGGTATACCTCTCGGGTGAGCCCGCGCCGGCGCTCGCACCGCTCGCCGATCGCGGGCTGACGCTCCGCGTCATGGACGCTCCGGTCGGCGCCGCCTCGGCGCTCAAGATGTCGTTCGCCGGCATCAACAAGGGCATCACGCTGCTGGCCGCCGCGATGATCCTGGGCGCGACGCGGGCCGGCGCGGCCGAGTCGCTCCGCGGCGCGCTGGCAGAGCACCGTCCCGACGTCCTCGCGCGCCTCGACCGCGCGTTGCCGGACATGGTTCCGAAGGCGTACCGCTGGGCGCCGGAGATGGAAGAGATCGCCGCGTTCCTGGGCGACGACGCCGCCGGCCGTGCGATCTACGCGGGGTTGGCGGCGCTCTGCCGGCGGCTGGCCGCGGATCGCACGGGCGCGGGAACGGAGATCGCGACGCTGACGGCGTTCGTCGCGGGCGATCGGCGCTAAGCGCGCTCGGCGAGCGCGAACGCGGCGCCCGGCATGCCGTCGAGGCCGATGATCTGCGCGCCGAGCGGCAGGCCGTGCGCGCCGGTGCCGATCGGAATCGCGAGCGCGGGCAGCGCGAACGCCGAGGCGGGCGTCACCAGCGGGATCGTCTCGTCGCGGAACGCCGGCGGCGCGGGCGCGAGCGGCGCTTCGTCGCGCGCGATCGGCGCCAGCGCGCAGGCGTAGCCCGCGGTCGCGGCGCGCCATGACGCCAGCGACGCGTCGATCGTCGCACGCGCGGCGGCCAGGGCGGCGTCGTCCACGGTCAACGCGCGCTCGACCCGCTCGCGCACGTCGGCGCCGTACGCGTCGCGGTGCGCGGCGATCAGCGGCGCGTGGAACCGGGCCGCGGCGTGCATCTGCACGACGGCCACCGCTCGCGCGAGCGCGTCGTCCCACCAGTCGACCGTGTCGACCCGCACGCCCCGCGCGCGAAGGCGTTCGACGAGCGCGTCGAGCGCCGCATGCGTGGCCGGGGCGAGCGCGTCCCAGCCGCCGCCGCGCAGCCGGCACACGCGGGTCGCGGCGGTCGCCGGGATGTCGGCGCCGGCGAGCACCACGTACGCGCGCCGCACCATCGCCAAGTCCCGGGCCATCGGCCCGACCGTGTCGAGCCCGAGCGCGAGCGGGACGATGCCGTCGAGCGGAAACGTCCCGGTGGCGGGCCGGATGCCGTACAGGCCGCACAGCGCGGCGGGAATGCGGATCGAGCCGAGCGTGTCGGTTCCGAGCGCGAGGTCGGCCAGCCCGGCCGCCAGCGCGGCGCCGGAGCCGCCGCTCGAGCCGCCCGCGATGCGCGCCGGATCGAGCGGGTTGGCCGTGCGGCCGAAGTGCGGGTTCTCGGTGGTGACGCCCCAGGCGAACTCATGGGTGGCGGTCTTGCCGACGACGAGCGCGCCGGCGTCGCGCAGTCGGCGGACGACCGGCGCGTCGACGTCGGGGTCGCGGCGGAAGAACGACGAACCGGCGCGGGTCGGCAGTCCGGCGACGTCGATGAGGTCCTTGACCGCCAGTGCCGCGCCGTGCAGCGGTCCGCGCGCGTGCGGCGGCACGGCGTCGAGCCGGTCGGCCTCGCGCAGGACGGCAGCGCGATCGACGGCGACGTAGCAGCGCAGCTGCCCGTCGCGCGCGGCGATCTCGGCGAGCAGCGTTTCGGCGCGCGCGCGAACGGTCACGACGCGGCGGCGTCGAGACCCATCAGCTCCCGGATGCGCGCGTGGTCGCGCGCCAGCTCGGCGGCGGGGCCGTCGTACACCAGGTGCCCGCTGTCGAGCACGTACGCCCGCGACGCGAATTTGAGCGCGAGCAGGGCGTTCTGCTCGACCAGCAAGATCGAGACGCCGGTGCGCTTGAGCTCCGCCAGGATCGCGTAGACGTCCTCGACGATCAGCGGCGCGAGCCCCTGCGAGGGCTCGTCGACCAACAGCAGGCGCGGGTTCGCGACCAGCGCGCGACCGATCGCGAGCATCTCTTGCTCGCCGCCCGAGAGCTTGCCGGCGCGGCGGGCGCGCAGCTCGGCCAGTTTGGGGAGATGCTCGAAGACGCGCTCGATCGACCACGCGCCGGTGCGCCCGTTCTCGGCCAGCTGCAGGTTCTCGAGCGTCGTCAGGCCGCCGAACATGCGCCGTCCCTCGGGCACGTAGCCGACGCCCAGCCGCGCGATCCGGTAGGGCGGGAGCCCGGCGATCTCGGTGCCGTCGAAGCGGACCGAGCCGGACGCCGGCGGCGTGAGCCCCAGGATGCTGCGCATCGTCGTCGTCTTGCCGGCGCCGTTGAGCCCGAGCAGCGCGACCAGCTCGCCTTCACCAACGGTGAGCGAGACGTCCCGTAAGATGCGGATCTTGCCGTAGTTGGTGCACAGCTTTTCGACCGCGAGCAACGGTTCAGACATCTTCGATGATCTCCGTCCCCAGGTACGCCTCGCGGACCGCGGCGTTCCCGGCGATCTCTTGTGGGGTGCCTTCCGCCAGCACGCGCCCGCGGTTCATCACCGTGACGCGGTGCGAGAGCGAGAGGACGACGCGCATGTTGTGCTCGACGAACAGCAGCGTGAGGCCGAGGCGTGCGTGCAGATCGCGAATCACGTGCATGATGCGCTCGGTCTCCGCCTGCGCCAAGCCCGCCATCGGCTCGTCCATCAAGACGAAGACCGGGTCGGTCGAGAGCGACATCGCGATCTCGCACAGGCGCTGCGAGCCGTGCGAGAGCTCGGCCACCGGACGAGCGCGGACCTTGCCGAGATTGACGAAGCCCAGCAGCTCGTCGACCCGCTGCTCGACGCGTCGCGCCGCCTCGCCGGTCGGGGGCCGCAAGCGAAAGGCCTGCTTCGCTCGCGCCCGCACGCCCAAGCGCAGGTTCTCCTCGACGGTCAATTCGGGAAAGATGCTCGGGGTTTGGAACGTGCGCCCCATCCCCGAGGCCACGCGCCGGAAGCCCCGCAGCCGCGTGACGTCACGACCCTGGAACGTCACCCTTCCGGCGTCGGGCGGATTGTAACCGGAGATCGCGTTGAAGAACGTCGTCTTGCCGGCACCGTTGGGTCCGATGACGGCGTGGATCGCGCCCGCGCGCACCGTGATCGAGACGTCGTCGACGGCGCGCAGGCCGCCGAAGATCTTGGTGATCCCGGTCGCTTCGAGCATCACGGCGTCAGCCATTCGGATCTCCTACCAGGCGCGCGTGCGCGTCGAAGTCGGCGTTGGGGTCGGCGATCGCGTCGACCACCCGGCCCCGGCGGCGCAGTCCCTCCAGCGTGCCCAGGATGCCGCGCGGGAAGAGCAGGACGCAGACGACGAACACGCCGCCGATGATGATCTGCCAGGCCGGGGTGATGTTCGAGACGAGGTCTTTGCCGATCACGTAGATCACCGCGCCGACCAGCGGTCCGAACACCGTGCCGGCACCGCCCAGCACCGTCATCAAGACGAAGTCGCCCGAGAGGTGCCAGTCGAGCAGCAGCGGGTAGGCGAAGTTGATGAGCATCGCGTAGAGCGCGCCGCCCAGCCCCGCCATCCCCGAGGCGATCAGCAACGCGACGAAGATGAAGCGATCGCTGTCCAAGCCCAGGTAGCGCACGCGCGTTTCGTTCTGGCGGATCGCCACCAGGACGTGGCCGAACGGTGACTCCGCGAGCGCGAGAAACGCCAGCACGAGCAACACGAACAACACCAAATCGAGATAGTAGAAACCCTGGGCGTGCAGCATGACGTGGTGGCCGACCAAGCCGAGCGGCGGCCGAATGACGGTCATGCCGTCCTCGCCGCCGGTGAAATCGGTGAACCGGTAGGCGACGAAGTAGAAGACCTGGCCGAACGCGATCGCCAACAGACCGAAGTAGATGCCGCGGCGCCGCAACAAAAACGGCCCGATGAGCAGGCCGCCGAGGAGAGCGACGAGGGTGCCGATCACGACCGCCTCGCCGAAGCCCACGTTGAGGTATTTCACCGAGAGCGCCGCACCGTACGCGCCCAGCCCGAAGAACGCGGCGTTCCCGAAGGCCGGCAGCCCGGTGTACCCGAGCAGCAGGTTCACGCTCATCGCGGCGAACGCGTCGAGCAGCACCTCGGAGACGATCGAGATGTCCAGGCCGATCAACGGCGCGACCAGCGGCGCAAGCGCGAGCAGCACCGCGATGACGGCAAGGGTGATGAGGCTGCGGCGAGCTCTCACCCGAACACTCCCTCTTCGCCGAACAAGCCGCGCGGGCGGATCATCAGCACCAGCGCCATGAGGATGTACATCGACACCTCGCTGGCGGCCGGAATGTAGAGCGTCGTGATCGAGATCGCCAAGCCGATCAGCAGGCCGCCCACGATGCTGCCGAAGATGCTGCCCATCCCGCCGATGATCACGGCGACGAAGGCCGGCATGAGCAGCGCGTTGCCGCTGGTCGGATCCAGGCCCAGCATCCCCGACGCCAGCACGCCGGCGATCCCCGCCAAGAAGATCCCCAGCGCGAAGTTGACCATATAGAGGATCTGCGTGTTGGTCCCCAGCGCGGCGATCATCTCGGTGTCCTGGAGCGCGGCGCGCAGTCGCAGCCCGAACCGCGTACGGGTGAGGAACAGCGCCAGCGCGACGATCGCGATCAGCAGCACGGCGGCGATGAACAAGCGGAAGGAGGGGAAGGTCATGAACGAAAGCTGCACGCCGCCCTGCAGCGAGGACGGCGGCGAGACGGGCACCCCGTTGGCGCCGAAGATGAGCCGATAGGCCTCCTCCGCGATCAGCGAGAGCCCGAAGGTCAGCAGCAAGCTGTAGAACGGCTCGCGTTTGTAGAGCGGGCGGATCAACGTCCGCTCGACCAGGATGCCGACGACGACGGTGAGCAAGGGTGCCGCGATCAGCGCGAACCAGAACGACGTGCCGTGCTCGATGAATGCGAATCCGAAGTATCCGGCCAGCGTCATGAAGCTCCCGTGCGCCATGTTGATCGTGCCGGTCAGGTTCATGATGAGCGAAAGACCGATCGCCACGATCGCGTAGAACGCGCCCAGGACCAGTCCGTTGAACAGCTCGGGAGCGATGTGCTGGATCAAACGCGTGTGCTCCGCGGGAGCGCGGCGAGGCCGGCGCCGCTGGGCGGAGCCGACCTCGGTTCGCGCGGTGATGTCAGGAGGGATAGTTGAGGTGGCAGGCCTTCGAGGCGTCGGCGCCGCTCAGGTAGATGCCGGCCGGCTCCTGGCGGTCGATGATGTGGAAGAGGTCGAACGGATCGCCCGGCGTGCCGTTGGGGTTGAGCTTGCCGAACCACATCGGCCACAGCAGCGCGTGATCCTCGGGACGATACTGTGACTTGCCGATCCACAGGCTCTCGAAGTCGTTGCCGGCCAGCGTCTTCGTGCACTTGACGGGATCGGTGGACTTGGCTTCGTTGATCGACCACAGGAGCCGGTCCATCGCGACGTACCCGAAGCAGCCGCGCGGCGTCGGGGGCATCTTGTGCCGCTGCTTGTACTCCGCTACGAACTTGTTCGCGAGCGCGTTGTTCTTTCCGAGCACTTCGTCGCCTTTGTAGTACCACTCCGTGCCCCAGTAGCCGACGCGCACGTTGGGCGGCACGGCCAGCACGGCTTCCATCTCCGCGTACGGGCCGGCGACCGGGATCTTGTTGAGCAGGCCGTACTGCGAGGCTTGCTTGAGGCAGTTGACCCAATCGTTGCCCTGCACGAGCACCAGCAGGCACGACGGCTTCGCGGCTTCGACCTTGGTCAGATACGGGCTGAAGTCGGTCGTTCCCAGCGGCGTGAGGTCGTTGGCGACGATCTCGCCGCCGACGCGTTTGATGACGTCCTGATATCCGGCCGCGAGCGCGTGGCCGAACGCGTAGTCGGGCGTGATGAGATACCACTTCTTGCCGAACAGCTTCGCGATCGAGAAGCCGGTCGCGTGCGTGAGCGCCCAGGTGGGATGACAGGTCTGGAACGTCGTCCAGTGGCAGTCGGAGCCGGTGATCTGATCCGCGTGGCCGCCGGAGACGATGAACATCACGCCCATCGACGCGGCGGCGCCGCTGGTCGAGAGTGACGCCGCGCTGTTGAGGGTTCCCATCAGCGCCGCGACCTTCGTCTCGTTGACCAGTTGACGCGCCTTCTCGACGCTCACGCCCGGATTGTTCTGGTTGTCCTCGACGGTGACTTCGACTTTGCGGCCCATGACGCCACCTTTGGCGTTCCACCAGTCGACGGCGATGGCCGCGCCGCGGACCTCGCTCTGCGCTTCGGCCGCGTAGGTTCCGGTCAACTCTTCGATTTGACCGATCTTGAGAACGTCGGCGGCTTCGCCGAGCCGCGGAATGAAGGCGGGTATGGCCATGCCGGCCGCGGCGCCGGCGGCGATCGCCGAGAATTGCCTGCGCGAGATGGACGAACGGATCATGCAGTGCTCCTCTTGCGGATAAGTGCGATGTTCGGTGGTAGCGCGCTCTCGGAGCGTGGTATAGCGACTTTTGTCGTGATGGCACCATACTGACCGCAAGGTACAGCCACCTTCGTGCCGCGGCGCGTGCGATCGAAGAGATTTCCACCCGGGGCCGGGCGTTCGTCCGCAGCCGCGCGTGCGCGAACGCTCGGCACGTCGGACGATGCGAGCACGTCACGTGCGGCCTCGCGCGCGTCGCGTGCGCGCGAACGCACCGTCGACGCGGCGCGTCGGTAAAGCTTCGGACAGCGCGGCCCGATCGAGCAGACATTTGCTTCCCCGAAGCCGATATGAGTGAGCGTACGAAGCGTACCAAGGACGGGCGCCTGCCAGCTGTTGTTTAGCAGCGGGCTCGCTCGTCGTGTGTTCACGAGGGGCTGCAAGGATGACGAGGTCGCGCGCGGGGATGCGCGGGTTGACGGCATGGATGTGCGTGGCTGCGCTGTGTAGCGCGGTTTTCTCGCCATCCGGCATGGCCGGTGCCTCGCTCGAACACCTGCTCCGCGTGAGCGCCGACGGCGCGACGGCGATCCCCGCCAGCGGCCGCGGCACGGTGACCGTCAGCGCTCACGTCAGCCGCGCCGACGGCACGCCGCTCGCGCTCGGCGACGCGGTGCGCGCGACGATCGCGTCCGGCGACGCACGCTTCACCGCCGGCGGCGCCAGCGACGATCTGGTCGCCGGACCCGGCGGCGCCGTCGCGATCGTGCTCGCGCCCGGCACGCGCGCGGGACCCCTGGTCGTTCAGCTCACGGCGGGCGACGCGAGCGGCGACCTCGATCTGACCCTGACGACCGTGCAGCGCCGGCCGCTGGTCGTCGGGTACGCGACGGGCGGGGTCGGCGCCGTCCCGGGCTCGATCGAGACGCCCGACAACGGCCCGAACGGCTTGGACACGCGGCGCGGCGCGATCTCGATCTACGGCACCGGCGAGGTCTCGCGCAATACCACGCTGACCTTCGCGTACGACTCCGCCGACGTGCTCTCGCAGACGCTGGTCGCCGGCCCGTTCCTCGACAACCCGGACGATCGTCCGTTCGCGATCTACGGTGACAGCTCGCTGCGCTACGACGACGCGCTCTCGACCAACCGCGTCTACGCGCGGCTCGACAGCGGCCGCTCGAGCGCGATGTGGGGGGAGTTCTACGCGCAGGCCGCGCCGGCCACCGCCGTCGGCGGCTACGACATGCTCGTCGAAGGCGCCAACGTCCATGCGCAGGGCAACGTGGTGGGCGGCGGCGGGTTCACCGCGCGCAACGACGTCGCCTACGACCGCCGCGTCGTCGCGCCGACGGGCCTGGCGATCGCCGACGAGCTGCTGCACCCCGACATCGTGGTGGGCAGCGACGTCCTCACGCTGGTCCACCTCGACCGCCACAGCGGCGCCGTGGTCTCGCAGACGCAGCTCGTGCGCGGCAGCGATTACGAGATCGACTACGCCAGCGGCCTGTTGACGTTCACCAACATCATCCTCCCGTACGACGACGCCTTCGACCCGCAGATCGTCACCGTGCAATACGAGTACGGCGGCCCCGGCGCGCGCTCGACGATGCTGGGCGGGAACGGTTCGATCAAGCTCGGCCGCACCGGCGGTTTCGAGAGCTGGTACCTCAACGACGCCGACGGGAGCGGCAACCTGACGCTGCTGGGCGAGTCGATCGGCACGACCGCCGGCGCGACGGTGTGGTCGGTCAGCCACGAGCGCTCGAACGGCTTCTTGCCGATCTCGCAGCTGCAGTACGGCACGAGCGGCGACGCCTACCGCGCCTCGGTCCACACGAAGGACGGACCGCTCACGCTGGCCGTCGACTACGCCGACACGGCGGCCGGCTACGACAACCCGTTCGGCAACTATACGGCGCCCGGGTTGGTGTCGCTGAGCGCGAGCGCGACGCTGACGACCAGCCGCATCACCGACCTCGAGCTGAGCTATCGCGGCGCGACGAATCAGTTGCCGGCGACGAGCACGAGCCAGGCGGTGAACAACAGCGACCGCGCCGCCGAGGCGAAGGTGCGCGTGCACCCCTCGCGGCGCTTCAGCTATCACCTCGGGGTCACGTCCGCCGCGGCGTCGAGCAACGGCGTGCTCGATCCCAGCGAGCTGCTCGCCGGCGCAGCGACGCCGAACTCACCCGCGACCGCCGCGGGCCCCTCGTCGCTCCTGCAGCCGCTGCCGGCCCTGGTCGACTATCAGGCGGGATCGGGGCACTCGCTCGACGCCGACTACGGCTTCGATTGGCAGTTCGCTCCTCGCGCTTCGCTGCTGGTCTCGCGCCTCTCGCCGCTGGGCGGGGCCTCGTTCGATCCGTACGATCCGCCGCAGACGCAGGCCGAGCTCGACCTCGACGTCGGCAGGGCCGGCAAAGTGTACGTGCGCCAGCTGTGGCAGGCGACGCCGACGGAGAGCCTCGCCGCGACGCAGGCCGTGCAGACCTACGCGGCCGGCGCGAGCAGCTCGACGAGCCTGGGCTTCGAACAGCAGGTCGGCGCGCAGACGTATCAGTCGGGCTACGCGGTCGACCATACCATCGACGGCACCGACCTGTACGACGCGATCGGCGTGCGCAGCCGCATCTTGGCCGGTTCGCACCTGACCGGCGATGCGTTCCTGCAGCTCGGGCAAGAGCTGTACTCGTCGTACGGTCCCGCGCTGGCCGACTCGTCGCCGTACTTCATGACCGGCGGCCTCGCGCTCGACTACAGCGAGAGCAGCTTCCACGCCACCGGCAAGTTCGAAGCGCGGACCGGTTACGACTCGGGCAGCACGCTCGAGCTCGGCGCGACCGGTCCGATCTCGCCGGCGGTCTCGCTGTTCGGCGCCTACACGGCGGCCTTCACCGAAGCGGTCGACGACCGCGAGGCGCGCATCGGCCTGTCCTACCGGCCCTCGCGCAACGACCGCTACGTCACGTTGGTCGACGTCGACACGCAACAGGGGAACCTGACCAACTACGACGCCTACGTCACCAACGTCGCGCAAGTGCAGGAGCTGTACCGCTCGAGCACGCGCACCGAGTGGGCCGCGAGCCTGGCCTACAAGATCGACGGCGACGCGTACTTTGCGCCGCGCACGTCGATCTACGGCGTGCGCGGCGATCAGCGGATCGGTTCGCGCTTCGACCTCGCTTCCGAGGTCCATTGGAGCGACACCGCGCCGCTGAGCGGCACCAAGGCGACCGGACTGGTCGTCGAGGGCGGCTATCGCCTGGGCGACTCGCTGCGGGTGGCCGCCGGCTACAACTTCTCGGGTTTCGCCGATCCGGCGACGTCGGTGAACCCGACGCACCGCGGCGCGTACGTGACGCTCAGCAGCTACGTCGACAACCTCTTCGGCTGGGGCAAGGGAGACCGTCCGTAATGCGCGCGACCCGCTCGCTGTGGCGAACGCTCGGGGCGTTCGCCGCGACTTTCCTCGCCGGAACGGCGCTCGCGTCCGCGCAAGTCCAGGTCAACAAGCAATTCAACCCGACCAGCGTCGCGCTGGGCGCGACCTCGGTGGTCACCGTCACGCTGCAGAACTCCTCGACGACCTCGGCGGCGACGATCACCGCGTTCTCGGACGACATCGCGACGATGAACGGCTTCGGCACGCTGCTCACCTCGCCGGCGCCGACGACGACCTGCGCCGGCGGGACGCCGACGATCAGCGGGACCGCCGTCGTCATGAACGACGGCTCGATCCCGATCGCCCCCAACTCCTCGACGCCCGGCACCTGCACGATCACGTTCTCGGTCCAGGGCAGCGAGATCGGCAACGGCTTCAACACGATCCCGGCCGCCAGCGTCACCACCAGCAACGGTTCGCCGACGTCGGACGTCACGCAGACGCTGAGCGTCCAGTCGGCGAACGTCACCGTCGCGGCGTCGGCCGCGCTCACCGTGCTCAGCGGCAACACGACGACGGTCACCTACACGATCACCAACCCGGCCGCGATCGCGCTGAGCAACACGAGCCTGGCGATCTCCTCGAACGCGACGACGGCGTACACGATCAGCGGGTACGACGCCGCCAGCACGTGCGGCGGGACGGCGGCGTTGCCGGCACCGAACGGAACGACGGGCACGACGACGCTTTCGGGACTCACGATTCCGGCCAGCAGCCATTGTACGGTCGTTCTCGACGTCACCACGAGCGCCGTCGAGACCGTCAACTTCACCCTGGCCGCCGACGCGATCAGCGATGCGCAGGCGGCGACCAACGCGACCGGCGTCTCGGCGCAGGCCAAGTTCGTCAACGGCGACCCGAACGTCACCAAGTCGTTCAACCCGACCTCGGCGCAGCCCGGCGGGACCTCGGTCGTCACGATCAAGATCGCCAACGTCCTCTCGAACCAGAGTCTGACCAGCGCGGCGGAGTCCGACCCGCTGCCCGGCGGGATGACCGTCGCCTCGACGCCGACCCCGACCTCGAGCGGATGCGGCACGCCCACGCTCGGCGGTCAAGGCACCGGGACGTTCACGATGAGCGCCGGGACGATCGCGGCGTCCGCGACCTGTACCGTGACCTTCACCGTCGACATCCCGGCGGCCGAGACGGCCGGATCGTACACCAACACCATCCCGCTGGCGAACTTCACCAGCTCGACGAGCCTGGGCGGCACGGTCAGCGGTGCGGCCGCGAACGCGACCGCGACGCTGACGGTGACGGCGGCGGGCGGCAACGTGACCGCGGCCAAGGCGGCGAGTCCGACCTCGGCCGGCATCAACACGCCGGTCAAGATCACGTTGACGTACACGAGCCAGGGCAACGGCGTCTTCAGCGGCGGCAGCGTCACCGACACGTTCCCGACGACGCCGGTCGTGATGGAAGGGTACGATCCCTCGGCGACCTACAACCCGACGTTCAGCGCCGGATGCACCGGCGCCACGACGCCGGCGGTCGGCGGCGGTTGGGCGACCGGCGCGACCTCCATCACGGTGACGGGGATGTCGATTCCCGGCAACGGCACGTGCGTGGTCACGTTCTACGTGTACTTCCCGAACGTCACCGGCCCCAGCCGCGTCGACGCGAACACCGCCGGTGCGGCGACGTTCACCGGCGCGGACGGCACCGTCACGACGGGTACGCCGTCGGCGAACGTCACCGAGCTGCCGACGTTCACGGTCAGCAACTACGTCGCCTCGGCCAGCGGCCTCACGAACCAGCCGCTCGCGGTTTCCGCGACGGTCAACGTGCCCGCCGGCTACAGCGACACGGACGCGTCGGTCACGATTCCGCTCACGACCGGTAAGGTGCAGCTGGCATCGACCAGCAACATCACCTTCACCGGCTGCCCGTCGGGAACCGCGGTCAGCTCGTTCGGAACGAACGACGAGTCGTTCACGGTCACGCTCGGCACCACGATCTCGCAGAACTGCACGATCAACTACACCGTCATCGACGAGGGCAGCCTCACCGGCACGTTCACGCCGGGCAACCCGACCTACACCGGGACGGTGACCGGCGGAACGGCAGTCGCCTCGACCGGTCAGAACAACGTCACGTTCACGGCGCCCTCGCCGATCATCGTCACCAAGTCGTTCTCGCCCAACCAAATCCAGGCCGGCGGTACGTCGACGGCGGCGATCGGCCTGGTCGTGCCGCAAGCGGGCTCGCTCGCGACCACCGAGGCCGAAGGGGTCGCGTTCACCGACAACCTGCCGACCAACATGAACTTCTCGGCGACGCCGAACGTGACGTTCACCAACTGTCAGCAGACGGGACAGCCGGCGCCGAGCTACGTGATCACCGGCTCGTCGATCGCGTTCTCGAACATCTCTTTGATCACCGTCGGCACGACCGAGACGACGTGCACGGTCAACTTCAACGTCACCTCGAACGTCGTCGGCGCGCCGCTCAACCAGATCCCCGCCGGCGCGGTCACCTCGACGGCGGGCGCGGGCGCGACCAACACGACGGTCGCGAAGGCGTCGCTGACGGTCAGCGCGGGTCTGGGCATCGCGAAGACGTTCACCAGCTCGACGCTGCAGCTGGGCGGGACCGATTACGTCCGCTTCCTGATCACGAACACCGCGACGACCTCGAACCTGAGCGGCGGCAGCCTGGTGGACAACATGCCGGCGAGCCTCGTCCTCGCGAGCACCACGGAAGGTCCCTCGCAGGCGGGTGATCCCGCGCTGTGCGGCGGCACGATCAGCGGCGCGGTCGGCTCCAGCAGCTTCACCCTCAACGGGCTGGCCGTCGCCGGCGAAGTCGGCAGCGTGGCGGGTCAGTGCGTCGCGTACGTGCAGGTCACCACGTCCGCGAGCGCGGTGCCCGGCACGGTCAGCAACACGATTGCCAGCGGCGGCGTGAACATCGGCGGCTACAGCAACCAGAACAGCGGCAGCGGCTCGGTCACGCTGACCCCGCCGCCGAGCCCGACGCTGACCAAAGCGTTCTCGCCGACAGCGATCGCGCCGGGCGCCACCTCGACGCTGACGATCACGATCGCCAACACGGCGAGCGGAGCGGTGGCGCTCTCGGGGATGGCGCTGACCGACACGCTGCCCGCCGGCGTCACGATCGCGGCGGCGCCCAACGCGGCCACCACCTGCGGCGCGGGCAGCGTCACGGCGGTCGGAGGCGGCGGTACGGTCGCGCTCGCCGCCGGCAGCGTCGCCGCGGCGGGGACGTGCACGATCACCGTCAGCGTCACCTCGTCGACCAGCGGCAGCTATACGAACACGATTCCGGTCGGCGCGCTGACGGCGACGCAAGGCGCGACCAACGCCTCCGCGGCCAGCGCGACCCTCGCGGTCGCGCCGCCCGTCACCCTCTCCAAGGCGTTCTCGCCGACCTCGATCGCCGCCGGCGCGACCTCGACGCTGACCGTCACCGTCGCGAACACCGCGGCCGGCGCGGTCGCGCTGAGCGCGATGGCGCTGACCGACGCGCTGCCCAGCGGCGTGACGATCGCGGCGACCCCGAACGCGGCCACGACGTGCGGCACGGGCACGGCAACGGCCCTCGCCGGCGGATCGACGCTGACGCTCTCGAGCGCCGCGCTCGCTGCCGCGAGCAGCTGCACGATCACGGTCGACGTCACCGGCACGGTGGCGAGCACCTATACGAACACGATCCCGGCAGGGAGCGTGACCGACACGCAAAGCGTCACCAACGGCTCGTCCGCGACCGCCAACCTGACGATCACGCCCGCATCGCTGACGATCGGGAAGGCCTTCGCGCCCGCGTCGATCGTTTCGGGCGGGACCTCGACGCTCACGATCACGCTGCCGAACACCGCCTCGGGTGCGGTGGCGCTCAGCGGGATGACGTTGACCGACACGCTGCCGGCGGGCGTGACGATCGCGGCGACGCCGAACGCCGCGACCAGCTGCGGCGCGGGCACCGTCACGGCGGTGGCCGGCGGCGGCAGCGTCGCGCTGAGCGGCGGCTCGGTAGCGGCCGGCGCGACGTGCACGGTCACCGTGAGCGTGACCGGCACGACGGCGAGCACGTATACGAACACGATTCCGGCGGCGAGCCTGGCCGACACGCAGAGCGTCTCCAACGGCAACGCCGCGAGCGCCAACCTGACCGTCACGCCGGCGGCGCTCTCGATCGCCAAGGCGTTCGCGCCGGCGTCGATCGCATCGGGCGGCACCTCGACGCTGACCATCACGATTCCGAACACGGCCGCGGGCGCCGTCGCGCTCAGCGGCATGGCATTGACGGACACGTTGCCGACCGGCGTGACGATCGCGTCGGCGCCGAACGCGGCGACGACCTGCGGTGCCGGGACGGTGACCGCGGTGGCGGGCAGCGGCAGCGTCGCGCTGAGCGGCGGCGCGGTCGCGGCGAACGCGTCGTGCACGATCTCGGTCAGCGTGACCGGGACGGTGGCCAACACGTACACCAACACCATCGCGGCGGCGAGCCTGACGGACACGCAGAGCGTCTCGAACGGCAACGCCGCGACCGCCAACCTGACGATCACGCCGGCGGCGCTCTCGATCGCGAAGGCGTTCGCGCCGGCGTCGATCGCGTCGGGCGGCATCTCGACCCTGACGATCACGATCCCCAACACCGCGTCGGGCGCGGTCGCGCTGAGCGGCATGACGTTGACCGATGCGCTGCCGACCGGCGTCACGGTCGCGGCGACGCCGAACGCGGCGACGACCTGCGGCGCCGGGACGGTGACGGCGGTCGCGGGCAGCGGCAGCGTCGCGCTGAGCGGCGGGTCGGTCGCGGCGAGTGCGTCGTGCACGATCTCGGTCAGTGTGACCGGGACGGTGGCGAACACGTACACCAACACCATCTCGGCGGCCAGCCTGACCGACACGCAGAACGTCTCCAACGGCAACGCCGCGAGCGCCAACCTGACCGTCACGCCGGCGGCGCTGGCGATCGCCAAGGCGTTCTCGCCGGCCACGATCACGGCGGCCGGCACCTCGACGCTGACGATCACGATCCCGAACACGGCGTCGGGGGCGGTCGCGCTCACCGGCATGGCGCTGAGCGACGCGTTACCGGCGGGCGTGACGATCGCGGCGACGCCGAACGCGGCGACGACCTGCGGTGCCGGGACGGTGACCGCGGTCGCGGGCAGCGGCAGCGTCGCGCTCAGCGGCGGCACGCTCGCGGCGAACGCCTCGTGCACGATCACCGTCAACGTGACCGGTACGCTGGCCAACACCTACACCAATACGATCCCGGCCGGCGCGCTGACCGACACGCAGAACGTCTCCAACGGTTCGCCCGCCAGCGCGAACTTGACGATCGCGCTTGCGCCGACGACGCTGGCCAAGGCCTTCTCCCCGACCACGATGGCCTCGGGCGGCACCTCGACCCTGACGATCACGATCCCCAACACGGCGGCCGGCGCGGTCGCGCTGAGCGCGCTCGCCCTCACCGACACCCTGCCCACCGGCGTCACGGTAGCGGCGACGCCGAACGCGGCGACCACCTGCGGCTCCGGGACGGTGAGCGCGCTCGCCGGCAGCGGTGTCGTCACGCTGAGCGCCGGCTCGGTCGCAGCGAACGCCTCGTGCACGATCACCGTGAACGTCACCGCGACGCTCGCCAACACCTACACCAACACGATCCCGGCGGCGGCGCTGACCGACGCGCAGGGCGTCGGCAACACCACGCCGGCGACCGCGACCCTGACCGTCACGCCGGCCGCGCTGACGGTGGCCAAGGCGTTCGCGCCGGCGTCGATCGCCTCGGGTGCCACCTCGACCCTGACGATCACGATTCCGAACACCGCCGCGGGTGCGATCGCGCTGAACGGCCTCGCGCTGACCGACGCGCTCCCCGCCGGCGTGACGATCGCCGCGAGCCCCAATGCGGCGACCACCTGCCCGAGCGGCACGGTCGTCGCGACCGCGGGCGGCAGCAGCGTCGCGCTGAGCGGCGCCGCGCTCGCGGCCAACGCCGGCTGTACCGTGACCGTCAAGGTGACCGGCACCGTCGCGAACACCTACACCAACACGATCCCGACCGGTGCGCTGACGGACGCGCAAAGCGTCTCGAACGGCGCGCCGGCGACGGCGAACTTGACCATCACGCCGGCGTCGCTGACGATCGCGAAGGCGTTCGCGCCGGCCTCGATCACCGCCGGCGCGACCTCGACCCTGACGATCACCATCCCGAACACCGCCTCCGGTGCCGTCGCGCTCAGCGGCGTCACGCTGACCGACGCGCTGCCCAACGGCGTGACGATCGCCGCGACGCCGAACGCCGCGACGACCTGCGGCACCGGAACGGTGACCGCGACGGCCGGCGGCACGAGCGTCGCGCTCAACGGCGGCACGCTCGCGGCGGGCGCGAGCTGCACGATCACCGTCACGGTGACCGGCACGGTCGCGGGCACCTACACCAACACGATCCCGACCGGGGCGCTGGCCGATACGCAGAGCGTTTCGAACGGCGCGCCGGCCACCGCGAGCCTGACCGTCACGCCGGCCGCGCTGGCGATCGCCAAGGCGTTCGCGCCGGCCAGCATCACCGCCGGCGGCACCTCGACGCTGACGATCACGATTCCGAACACGGCGACCGGGGCGATCGCGCTCTCCGGCGTGACGCTGACCGACACGCTGCCCGGCGGCGTGACGATCGCGGCGACGCCGAACGCGGCGACGACCTGCCCGAGCGGGACGGTCACCGCGCCGTCCGGCGGCGGCAGCGTCGCGCTCAGCGGCGGTAGCCTCGCGGCCGGTGCGACCTGCACCGTCACGGTCAACGTGACCGGCACCGTCGCGAACACCTACACGAACACGATTCCGGCCGGCGCGCTCGGCGATACGCAGGGCGTGGCGAACGGCAACCTCGCGAGCGCGACGCTGACGATCGTGCCGGCCGGTCTGACGGTCGCCAAGGCGTTCGCGCCGTCGACCATCCCCACCGGCTCGACCTCGACGCTGACGATCACGATCCCGAACACGGCGCCGGGCGCGATCAACCTGAGCGCGCTCGGGCTGACCGACCCACTGCCCACCGGCGTGACGATCGCGCCGACGCCGAACGCGGCCACGACCTGTCCGAGCGGGACGGTCACCGCGACGGCCGGCGGCGGCAGCGTCGCGCTCAGCGGCGCGAGCTTGGCCGCCAACGCGACGTGCACGATCACGGTCGGCGTCACCGGCCTGGTGGTGAACACCTACACCAACACGATTCCGTCGGGTGCGCTCGGCGATGCGCAGAGCGTCACCAACCCGGCGCCGGCGACCGCCACGCTCAAGATCCTGCCGAACAACGTCGCGGTCAGCAAGGCGTTCGCGCCCGCGGTGATCCCGGTCGGCGGCAGCGCGACGCTGACGATCACGATCCCCAACACGGGCACCGGCGCGATCGCGCTGAGCGCGTTGGCGCTGACCGATCCGCTGCCGGCCGGCGTCGTCGTCGCGGCGACGCCGCACGCGTCGACGACGTGCCCGAGCGGCACCGTTACCGCGGCGGCGGGCGCGAGCAGCGTCGTGCTGGCCGGTGCGACCCTGGCGGCGAACGCGACCTGCGCGATCACCGTCAGCGTGAGCAGCGCGACGGCCGGCACCTACACGAACACCATCCCGACCGGCGGCTTGACCACCGCGCAGGGCGTGAGCAACGCGAACCCCGCGACGGCGCAGCTGCAAGTCCTCGCCGCCAGCCTGAGCGTCGTGAAGACCTCGAACCCCGCCGGCGCGAACGTCGGGCCGGGCCAGGTGATCACCTATACGATCGCCGTCACCAACAACGGCAGCGTGCCGGAGACCAACGCGACGCTGACCGACACGCTCGCCAACGCGACGCTCGTCACGGGCTCGGTCAAGGTCAACAACGCGGTCGCGGCCGACGGCGTCGTGACCAGCCATCTGCCGCTGGGCACCATCGCGCCCGGCGCGACCACGACGGTCGTCTACAACGCGACCGTCAGCAGCTCCGCGAGCGCGGGAACCCAAGTCACCAACGCGGTGACGGTCGGCGGCGACGTGCCGTGCACGGGCGCGGCGTGCACCGCCGCCTCACCGGCGAACATCGTCGAGCTGCCGAGCATCTCGGTGGTCAAGACGATCGACACGCTGCAGCACGAGGTCGTGCTGCGCGGCCAGACGGTCACCTTCACCATGGTCGTGACGAACAGCGGCTCCGCGCCCGCGTCGAACGTCGTGCTGACCGATCCGGTCCCGGGCGGCGTCACGCCGATCGCCGGCACGGTGACCTTGAACGGCGCGTCGATCCGCAGCGCGAGCGTCGTCGGGCAGATCGTCAGCGCCCCCATCGGCACGATCGCCGTCGGCGCGTCGGCCACCGTCACGTTCCAGGCGAAGGTCGAGTCCAACGCGACCGGCACGCCGACCAACGTCGTCGAGGTCGGCTCGGCCGGGCTCGCGTCGACGATCCACTCGAACCCGGTCGTCGCGCAGATCGTGCCGTCGACCCTGCAGGTGACCAAGACGGCCAGCGCGAGCGTGGTGCGCGTCGGCGACCGCGTCGACTACGTCATCGGGGTCTCGCCCTCGCAAGGCGCCGGCTACGGTGAGACGACCGTCGTCGACACGCTGCCCGACTACGAGCTGTACGCGCCGGGGACCGCGCGCGTGAACGGCAAGTCGCTCGAGCCGACGGTGCGCGGCCGCACGCTGACCTGGAAGCTGCCCTCGCTGACGGCGACGGTGACGATCGCGTACGCGACCGTCATTCAGAACGGCGCGCCGCAGAACCAGACGCTGACCAACGAGGTCGAGGTCTCGGCCGCCGCGCCGGGCGGTGCGCCGCCGGGACGCGGCCACGCCAGCGCGCAGGTCCAGACGATCGGATCGACGCTGGGCAGCTGCTATCCGATCACCGGCCGCGTGTATCTCGACCGGACCGGGTCGGGACGCTACGAGGACGGCGATCCGGGCCTGGCCGTCGTGCGCATCTTCCTCGACGACGGCGAATCGGTCGTCACCGACGCGCACGGCCGCTACGACTTCCCGTGCGTGCGGCCCGGGATGCACGCGATGCGGCTCGACGAGACGACCCTCCCCGACGGCGTCCTCCCCTACCCCGACCACAGCATCGACAGCGAGAAGAGCACGCGCCGCCTGGTGCACCGCACCTACGACGACACGATCATCGAGGACGTCGACTTCGCCGTGACCGGAACGCTGCCGTCGCCCGCGCCGACGGCGCGTCCACAACCGCCGCGATAGTCGGCGCCCGGATTTCTTTTCGTTCAAGCGGGTACGATCGTCTCATGGCAGCGAAGAAGGCGACTACCCGCAAGAAGACCGGCACGGCGACGGCAAAACGGACGGCGAAGAAGGCCTCCGGCTCGCTCGTGAAAACCGCGAAGAAGGCCGTGACGGGCGCGAAGAAGGCGGCCGCGGGCGCGAAGAAGGCGCCGACCGCCGTGCGCAAGGCCAGTCACCGCGTTAAGCAGATCAGCGATGCGGTCAGCGCGGGCGCCGCGGCCGTCGAAGCCGCCGCGGCGACGCTGGAAAAGCCGGCGCGACGGACGGCGGCCCCGAAGCGCAAGACGGCCGCGAAGCGCTGACCGCCCCTACGGCGGCGGAACGGTGTCCGGCGCCGGCGTGGGATGCGTGCCCAGGATCAGTGCGGCGTCGTCGAGCGCCTTGCGATAGGTGGCCTTTTCGGTCGGATCGTACGGCTGCCACTGGGTGACGCCGTTGGCTTCGAGCCACTCCTCGGGGTAGAGCTCGAAGATCTGCATGTTGTTGTCGAGCGCGTAGGCCAGCAGGTTGGTGATGTCGATGACGTTGCCGCCCGACGTGTTGTAGGTCGCGGTGATCGGCTGCATCGCGAGCGGCACCTGGCCCGCGTACTTGACGTAGGCCTGGCACCAGTGCAGCACGATCATCTTGGCGGCCGGATTGCACGGACCCGGTGTCGTGCCGGGCGCGGTGACGTTCTCCGAGCCGAGGCTCTCGTTCGAGAGCCCGATGCCGTTCGCCGCCGCGACCGCGGCGAAGGCGTTCGACATGGCGTAGATGCCCGGCGCCTCGCCCGGAGCGAGGCCGACGCTCGTCGAGACGCTCGGGAGCGAGGCCATGATCTGATGCGTCGACGGGGTCGCCGCCATCGCTTGCAAGACGCGCAGCTCGTGCGCTTGCCATACGTCGTAGGTGTAGCCGAGGTTGGCCCAGCCGGCCTGGCAGGTTCCGCCGTCGTTGTAGCCCGGCGGCGGCAGCGCTTCGGCGCCGCCGGCCGTCGCGAAGCGCATGTAGCCGATGTTGTTCTTGATCGTCGAGGTGGTGCTGAAGTACGCGATCGCGGCGGCGATGAAGGTGGTCCAATCGCTCTCGTAGGTCGGATCCCAATAGGCGGGCATCGTGACGCCTGCGGTGCAGGCGAAGGTCGGCACCTCGTTCAGCACCCACGGCGGCGTGACTTGATTGGTCGTGCCGGTTTCCGTCGCTTCGGAGAAGAGTAGGTTGACGGTCAGCCCGTGCTGCACGAACGGCTGCGCCGCCGCTTCGGCGACGTTGAAGGCGTAGCTGCCCTTGGACGGCTCGAGGTCGGTCCAGAACACGACCAAGCTCGCGCCGCAGAGCGTCGGATCGACCCCGATCACGTAGTCCGAGAGCAGCGTCGTGTCGCGCGCGTTCGGCGCCCAGGCGTACATGCCGTGCGGCGCGGTCGGATCGGCGGCCAGCGGATCGGTGCCCACGCAGTTCGGCGCGCCCGTCGCGGCGATCGACGGCGGCGGCGCGGGCTCGATCGGCGCCTTGACCTTGACGGTGACGATCTGGGCCGGATCGCCGCCGTCGGTGATCGGGATGCGCGAGCACCCGAGCGGCGTCGCCGGCAGCTGCCCGTCGAACGCGACGGTCGCCGTCGGCCCGGCAACGGTCTCGGTCGGAGCACCGCTGCCGACGACCATCTTCAGCGGGCCCTCGAAGCTGTCATAGCAGGTCGTGTTCGGAAACGCGAGCGGCGCCATGCGAAAGCTCGTCGCACCGGCCTCGCTCAGGGTGAAGGTCCCGATCGTTTGGCAGTGGCGCGGGAAGGCGCCGCTCACGCAGCCGAACTGCGTCGTCGTCGTCGGGCTGACGGTGAACTTGTTGATGGCCGGGATCGCGAGCGTCACGGCGACGGCGGCGCTGTCGCCGGCCGTATCGCTCAGCGTGACGGTGCAGCTCTTCGCGATCGCGCCGATGCCGAAGGCGGCGATCGCCGCGCTCCCGCCGGCGGCCGGCAGCGTCGCCGGCTCGACCGAGATCCCCTTGGCCGCGGTGGCGCAGGCGCCGGCGCTGAGGGTCGTCTTGCCGGCGAAGCCGCTCACGGTCAGCGCGACGATCTGATTGAGCTGCGTGATCGTGATCGCTTGCGGCGCGACGGTGCCGGCGCGCGGGGCGCGCGTGACCGCCAGCGTCGTGCGCGGCTTGCGCGCGGCCGACTGCACGACGACGATGGTCTGATAGCTCGCTCCGACGGTGCCCGTCTCGCCGTTCGAATCGCTCACGTCGAGCGTGCACGACGCGGGCGGCGTCCCGACGGCGTAGGTGACGAACATCGTCGGCGTTCCGCTCACCGCCGTTTGCGGCTGCCCGGCGCCGGCGACGTAGATGCCGCCGTCGGCGCCGGCGCACGACGAGTCGGTTGTCGCGGTATAGTCGACGCCGGCCGTATCGTTCTGTACCAGGAAGGTCGACGTCGGCGTGTCGTTGGTCAGCGCGACCGGATCGGGACTCAGGTCGAGTCCCGACGACGCGTTGCTCGCGACCGGCGGCGCGGTATGCGTCGAGACGCAGCCGGCCAGCAGAAGAACGGCCAGGACGCCAAGGGCCGGCGCGCGACGTGCGGTCATGTTCGGCCGAGTATGGCAGAAAGAACGCGGTGCGCCTAGTGTGCCGGCGCGCACCATGCGCGACGTTCTCTTCACGATGTGTGGACCGACCAGGCACCGCGATGCGAATGCGGCGAACGGTCGGCCATGAGAGTGCTCCTCGTCGCCGCGCTCTGCACCGTGGTGGCGGCGTGCGGCGGGACGCCCCCGCCCGCGGGCTCGCAGCGGCCGTCGTCGGTTCCGACGCCGGCACCGGTCGGCGCATCGCTGCAGAAACAGCCCATCGTCGGCCTGATCGACATGCAAGACATCTCGTGGCACGACGTCGAGGGCGGCGAACCGACGTTCACGACCACCAACGTCGAGCAGTTCCCGGGACTCTTCGGCGGAATCGTCATCAACGCGACCTGGGACCAAATGCAGCCGTCGGGCCAAGGCGGCCCGATCGTCACCACCCGGGTCGACGCCGCGCTGGCGCAGGTGCGCGCGTACAACGCGACCTTTCCGGCGACGCCGCTGGGCGTGAAGCTGCGCATCTACGCCGGCAGCAGCGCGCCGACGTGGGCCCAGCTGATCGGCGAGGCGCAGCCGATTCAGATCCAACGCAACGCCGGCGGCTGCTCGTCGGGCAACTGTCCGCTCACCATCGGGAAGTTCTGGGACCCGAGCTACATCGCCGCGTGGCGCACGTTCCAAGCGCAGGTGGCCGCGATCTACGACGACCATCCGCTGATCCGCCAAATCGCCGTCACCTCGTGCACCTCGCAGACCGACGAGCCGTTCGTTCCGACGTCGGACGCGACGTCGAAACGGAACATGAAAGCCGCCGGCTACACCGACGCCGCGTACCAGACGTGCTTGTCCGGCGCGACGACGGACTACGCGGCATGGCGGTCGACGCTGGTCGACTACACCTTCAATACGTTCGTGAGCATGCAAGTGCCGAGCCAAGGGACGAGTCCCGCCTTCACCCAGACGACCATGCAGGCGTGTGCGACCAACCTGGGCTCCCGCTGCGTCACCGACAACCACGCGTTGAGCGATCCGCTCAACGCGGACGACACGATCGTCTACGCGACGATGCCGGGGCTCGGCGTTCCGGTCAACTTCCAGACCCAGGCGCCGCGCGGGTTCGGCTGCCAGTGGACGGCCGTCATCGCACAAGGGATCGCGGTCGGCGCGAAAGCGATCGAGGTCTGGCCGGAGGCGCGCTACGAAGGCTTCGACGCGCTGACGGTCGCCGACGTCGCGTCGTTGACGGCGCAGTTCACGGCGCCGATCGCGGTACCGGCCGTGCCGAACCCGCTGCCGAGCGGCTGCACCGGCTTCGATCCGACGTCGTGAGCGCGGGGCGCCGCGATCAGCGGCGCCGCAGCACGCTCGCCGGTGGGTTGTTTCCCAACGCCGCGGCGATCGGTCCGGTCGTCGTCGAGCCGTTCACGGTGCCCCCGTAGTTGAATACCGCGGTCGCGTCGGCGCCGCCGGCCGTCGCCCCGTTGGCGGCGCCGCTGCCGGCCGCGCCGCCGACGGCCGCGTTATCGGCCGAGCCGCTGCCGGTGGTCGTGAGCGTGCCTGCGTACACGAAGATCGCGGGTCCGGCCGCGGCGCCGCCGCCGCCCCCGACGACGTCGGTCGTCCGCGCGCCGTCCGCGCCCATGCCGCCGGTGACGCCGGCGCCGAGCGAGCCGCCGGGCTGGTGCTGCCCGAAGTCCGCCGCGCCACCGCCGCCGGCACCACCCGCCGCCGAGCCGGTCGTCAGCGACCCGCCCGCGCCGCCGCCGCCGCCGAAGCCGCCGGCCGCGCCGAACTCTCCGTCCGAGCCGCCGCCCCCGCCGCCGCCGAACCCGCCCACGCCGCCCGCGCCGTTGGGGGCGCTTGCGCCGGGGGCGCCCCCGGCGTAGCCGGCGCCGCCGGGTTCGCCGCAGCTCAGTGCTGCGCACCCGCCGCCGCCGCCGCCGCCCGTGCCGCCGGCGCCACCCAAACCGCCGGTCGCCGCACTGGTGCCGTTGCCGCCGGTGCCGGTCACGCCGCCGCCGCCGCCGCCGCCACCGTCGCCGATCGTGTACGTGCCGGCCTCGCCGCCGTTGCCGCCCAGGCCGCCGCCCCCGCCACCACCACCGCCCGCCTCGGCGCTGCTGATCCCGGCCCCGCCGGTTCCGCCGATCGCCGTCGAGTTGTTGAAGTAGACGCTGCTCACGGTGACGTTCGCGGTCCGGATGAACAGGCCGGCGCCCGCGCCCAGACCGCCGCCGCCGCCTTCGGGATAGCCGGCCCCACCCGTGCCGCCTTGCGCCCGCGTGTTTTGGATCTCGAGCGCGTGGAGGAACACGGTGCCGCTGTCGGCCCAGAACGCGCGGTACGCGTTCGCTCCGTCGATGACGACATCGCCGTATACGTCTCCGTCGATCGATACGGTGCTGGTGATCGGCGGCAGCGCCGAGCCGAGCGTGATCGTGCACGGCGTCCCGCAGTTGAACGCGATCAGCTCGCCGCTCGCGGCGTTCGCGCCGTCGATCGCGGCGCGCAGGGTGCCGGCGCTCCCGTCGTCGGCCGTGCTGGTCACGACGTAGCCGCTGGCGACCGTGAACGGCTGCGGACCGCTGGTTCCGCCACTGGTCGTGACCATGACGTTCTGCGCGCCGGCCGCGGCGCCGGCCGCGACCGTGAAATCGACCGTCAGCGAGGTGCTGCTGGTGACGTTCGCGGTGCCGGCGGTGACGCCGCTCCCGCTCAGTTGCACGCTGGTGGCGCCCGCGATGAAGCCGACGCCGGTCAGCGTCTCGGTGACCGTTTGCCCGGGGAGATACGCGGGACTGCTCAACGACGTCAAGGTCGGGTTCACGCTCAGGGTCGCCGGCGACGGTGCGCCGCCCGCGATCGTCCCGCCGCTCACGCCGGCGGAGATCGTCGGCGCGGCGATCGTCGCGCCGTCGTACGAGAGCGTGATGCCGCTGGTCGGGGCGGTGAGGCTCGTCGTCGAGAGCATGGTATGACCGCTGGTGTCGCTGTCGCTCAAATGAATCGTGAGCGCGTCGCCGTTCGCGTCGGCGTAGTTGCCCGGACCGACGAGCAGGTTGTCGTCCTTGTCGTAGGCCTCGACCGAGACGCCGACCGTTCCCGGCGTGCCGGCGGTCTCCGCGGTCGGCGAGAGGGCGAGCACGACGTGGTCGACGACGCCGTCGAGGATCAGCGGCGTCGGATCGGCGTTGGCCTGACCGGCGATCATGGTGAGCGTCACGTCGGCGCCGGAGAGCGCGTTGCCGGCCGGCGTGCTCGGCGTCGGCGTGGTTTGCTGGGCGTCATAGGTGACGACTTGGAACACGTCGCTGCCGGCGACGGCCGGCGCGGTGACCGTGCACGTGAGCGGTGAGCCGCTGCAGTTCGGATTCGTGGAGGTCAGGTTGCTGGCGACCTCGCGCGGCGAGCCGGTGTAGGCGGTCCCGTTGACGGTGAGCAGCGTGATGACGATCGACTGCGTCGCCGGCGAGACGTACTTCGGTTTGCGCGCCGACGCGCTGCTCGCGCCGTGATTCGGGACGGTGATCGTGAACCGCGCGCTGGTCGGCGTGGCCGGGCCGGGCGTCGCGCTGGGCGGGCTCGCCGGCATCGCGGTTCGTCCCGTTCCGCCACCCGAGCAGCTCACCAAAGCAATGACGGCGACGAGAACAAACAGACGCGCGCGCATGAGCCTCACCCGGATCGAGAAGTGAACGTTGTCGCCCTTTTCCGTGCACGGTGGGCGGGTCGCCTGCACCGGGAACGCCACTCGCCTCACCGGGTGGACGAGTTCTGAACCATTGCCGGCGCCTATCGACCCGATAGGAAACGTGCTTTACCGCAGCTTTACAGACGAGTTTCGCTCGTGGTACGCTCGCTGGAACGAGCTAGTTCGCAGTGCCGCACTTTCGGTCGGGGTCAGTATGCCGGTCACGCGCTTCGATCACGTCAACATCCTCACCGTCGATATCGACGCCGCGCGCGACTTCTTCGTCGCGGTGCTCGGGTTGCAGCCCGGAGATCGCCCGCCGTTTCGATCGCCGGGCTACTGGCTCTACCAAGGTTCGCAAGCGCTGATCCACATCAGCGACGCGGGCAACCACGAGCAGACGCACCCGGAAGACATCGGCGCGGTCCGCACCGGCGGCCATCCGGCGGTCGATCACCTGGCTTTTCGCTGCGAGGGCTACGCGGATACGAAAGAGCGGTTGCGCCGGCTCGGGCTGGCCTTTCACGAGGCCGACGTGCCGTATGCGAACGACCGGCAGATTTTCGTCGACGGTCCCGACGGCGTGACCGTCGAGTTGCTTTTCACGCCGGCCGAAGTCGAGGCCGCCGGCGGAACGCTGCATGCGGGAGTGCGCTAGATGAAGACGGTGACGGCGAACCGATGGGTGCAGGCGGTGCTCGGCATCGTCTGCATGTTCATGATCGCGAACTTCCAGTTCGGGTGGACCGTGTTCGTCGACCCACTGATCAAGACCATGGGGTGGAAGCTGGCCGCGATCCAGCTCGCCTTCACGATCTTCGTGCTGGTCGAAACGTGGCTGGTCCCGTTCGAAGCGGCGCTGGTGGACCGCTTCGGGCCGCGCGTCATGGTGATGGGCGGCGGCGTGCTGGTCGCGCTGGGCTGGACCATCGACGGGACCGCGCACGCGCTGGTCGGGCTGTACGTCGGCGCGGTCGTGTGCGGGATCGGCGCCGGCATGATCTATGCGACCTGCGTCCCCAACGCGGTGAAGTGGTTCGCGAAGCACCGCGGCCTGGCGGTCGGCCTGACCGTCGCCGGGTTCGGCGCCGGCGCCGCCCTGACGGTGACGCCGCTGTACTACATGGTCGAGCGCGCCGGACCGTTTCCGACCTTCACGTTCTTCGGCATCGTGCAGGGCGCCGTCATCGTCGTCTGCGGTTTCTTCCTGGTTCGGCCGCCGGCCGCGGTCAGCATCGAAGAGCAGCGCCAAGTGCGCGTGCTGCAAGGCAACGGTGACGTTCCCCCGGCGCGCACGCTGCGCTCGCCCGTGTTCTGGCTGATGTACCTCTCGTTCACGCTGGTCGCGGCGGGCGGCCTGATGGGCGTCGCGCAGATCGCCCCGATCGCGAAGTCGTTCCACATCGGCAAGGCGCCGATCCACGTCGGGCTGTGGGTCGTCCCCACGCTGCTGCTGACGCTGCAGCTGAACAACATCGTCGGCGGGATCGCGCGGCCGCTGCTGGGCTGGGTGTCCGACTACGTCGGACGTGAGAAGACGCTCGCGATCGCCTTCACCGTCGAGGGGATCGGCGTGCTGGCCTTCAGCAAGTTCGGTCATACGCCGGTGTCGTTCGTGCTGCTCTCGGCAGTCGTGTTCTTCGCCTGGGGCGAGATCTACAGCATCTTCCCCTCGCTCGTGCGCGACCACTTCGGTCAGAAGTACGCGGCCACCAACTACGGGATGCTCTACACCGCCAAGGGCGTCGCGTCGTTCCTGGTCCCGATCTCGGCCGTCATCACGGCCGCGACCGGCAGCTGGACCGCGGCGCTCTACCTCGCCGCCGCGCTCAATCTCGTCGCCGCCGTGTGCGCCGCCGCGCTGTGGCCGCTGCGCAAGCGCGAGATCGCGCACACGCTGGTGCGCCAGCCCGACCCCATCACCGCCGCCAGTCAGGTGCTGGCGTCCTAACCGAGGAGCCTTCCCGTCCGATGTCCGCCACCGTTTCGCCCGACCCCGTCTCGTTGCGCATCCCGACCACGATGCGCGCCGCCGTGCTCGTCGAGCCCGGCGAGTTCCGCATCCTCGAGAAGCGCGTCCCCGAACCGGGCCCGGGCGAAGTGCTGGTCAAGGTCGCGATGTGCGGCACCTGCGGGACGGACTTGAAGATCATGCAGCACCCGTTCCCGCACCAGCCGCCGTTCGGCTCGTTCACTCCGGGCCACGAGTGGACGGGCACGGTCGTCGCGCTGGGTGACGCGGTCGACGAGTTCGCGGTCGGCGACCGGGTCGCGATCGAAGCGCACAGCGGCTGCGGGCGCTGCGCGAACTGCGTGGTCGGCGAGTACACCGCGTGCCTCAACTACGGCAACGTGCACAAGGGCCATCGCACCAGCGGCTTCACCGCCGACGGCGGCTTCGCCGAGTACGCGATCCATCACGCCAAAGCGCTCTACAAGATGCCGGCCAACGTGACGTGGGAAGACGCCGTGCTCGTCTCGACCGCGGGCACCGGGCTCTACGGGCTCGACGTCGCGGGCGGTTTCATCGTCGGCCAATCGGTCGTCGTCATCGGCCCCGGCCCGGTCGGCTTGATGACGGTGCAGCTGGCCAAGGCGCTGGGCGCCGGACAGGTGATCCTGGTCGGGACGCGCACCGGGCGGCTCGAGATGGGACTGCGCCTGGGCGCCGACGCGGTCGTCAGCTCGCGCGACGAGGATCCGGTCGCGGCGGTGCGCCGCCTGACCGACGGCATCGGCGCCGACGTCGTGATCGAAGCCTCCGGCGCGATGGACACGCCGCAGCAGTGCGTCGAGATGGTCAAGCTGGGCGGCAAGATCCTGTTCCTCGCGTTCTACAAGGACAAGGTCACCTTCGACCTGAGCCGCGCGATCCGGCAGGACGTCACCCTCTACACGACGCGCGGCGAAGGCGGCGCCAACGTCGGCCGCGCGCTCTCGCTGGCCGCGCAGGGAAAGATCAAAGGCGCCGAGCTGGTGACCCACCACTTCCCGCTCGAGGACATCATGGAGGGTTTCCGCGTCGTGCGCGAACGCGAAGGAGACCCGATCAAGGCGGTGTTCGTTCCGTAAGCCCGTGCCGACCGTCACCCTCGTGCATGCCGTCCTCCCGGCGCTCGCGCCGATGCGCGACGCGTTGGCCGAGGCGATCCCGAACGTGCAGATCCGCAATCTGCTCGATGAAGGCTTGAGCACCGAAGCCGAACGGCGCGGCGGCGTCGACCGCGCCTGCGTCGAGCGAATGCTGGCGCTGCTCGGGCTCGCGGTCGCGGCGCCGACCGACGCGATCCTGCTGACCTGCACCGCCTACTCGACGATGCTGCCGCAGGCGCGCCGGCGCTTCCCGGATACGCCGATGTTCGCGGTCGACCAGGTGATGGTCGAGACGGCGGTCGCGCGCGCGCGACGCATCGGCGTGCTGGCGACGTTCGCGGCCGGGCTCGAGCAACAGCGCGAGCTGCTCGCGCGTGAGGCCCGCGCGCAGGAGAAGACGATCGAGATCGTGCCGAGCCTGCACCCGCTGGCGATGGACGCGCTGCGGCGCGGCGAGCCGGCGGAACACGATCGGATCGTCCTCGACGCGCTGCCGTCGCTGCTTGCCCAGACCGACCTCGTGCTGCTCGCGCAGGCCAGCATGGCGCGCGTCGCGCCCCAGATACCGGCGGCGGATCGCGAGCGCGTGCTGAGCAGCCCACGCCTGGCCGCGCAGGCGCTGCGCGTGGCGCTGGGAGTCCCCGCGTGAAGCTGGCCTACATGATGACGACGCCGGAAGCGCAGCCGATGGCGCTGTGCTGGCACGGCGAGCCGGCGTACGTGATCGGTCGCATCGCCGAGATCGGCTACGCCGGCGTCGAGCTGCAGGTGCGCGATCCCGGCGCCTTCGACCACGCCGCGATCGCCGCGCTGGCGCGCAACGCCGGGATCGCGATCACCGGCGTGAGCACCGGCTCGATCGGTGCCAGCGACAAGCTGTTCTTGACGGCGGCCGACCCGGTCGTGCGGCGGCGCGCGATCGACCGGTTCGCGTCGGTGGTGCGGCTCGCGCACGAGTACGGCGTCGACGCCAGCATCGGGCGCTTTCGCGGGTCGACCGCGATCGCCGGCGGCCGCGAGCAGTTCTTCGCCGCCTTTCGCGCCGCGCTCGAGGAGCTGCTGCCGTTGGCCGAGTCGCTGGGCGTGCGAATCGTGCTCGAGCCGCAGACGAAGTACGTCGGCGACACGCTCAACACGATCGCCGAGACGGTGGCGTTCATTCGCAGCTTCGACACCCGCGCGCTGACGTTCGAAGCGGACTTCCACCATCAGGCGCTCGAGGAGCGCAGTCTGGTCGCCTCGCTGGTCGAAGGCGCGCGTAGCGGGCTGATGAGCTACGTGCAGATCAGCGACTCGACCCGCGGCGCGCCGGGGACCGGCAGCTTCAACTGGATGGACCTGCTGGCGACGCTCAAGGCCACCGGCTACGACGGCTGGCTGGCGATGGAGTTCCTGCAGCAAGGCGAGAGCGAGCGGTTCGCCGCGCAAGCGTTCGCGACGGTCAGCGCCGTGCTGCGCCAGCTCCAGCCGTGAACGCGGCGCCGCTGTCGCTGGGGGTCGTCGCCGACGACTTCACCGGTGCCGGCGACATCGCCAACACGCTCGTGCTGGGCGGCATGCGCACCGTGCTGACGATCGGCGCACCGCGATCCGACCGCGACTACGGCGACGCGCAAGCTCTGGTCGTCGCCCTCAAGACGCGCTCGATCGCCGCGCCCGACGCGGTGGCGCAGTCGCTCGACGCGCTCGAGGCGCTGCGCGCTCGGGGGGCGCGCGCGTTCGTCTTCAAGTATTGCTCGACGTTCGACTCGACCGACGCCGGCAACATCGGTCCGGTCGCCGAGGCGCTGCGCGAGCGGCTCGACACCGCGTTCACCGTGCACTGCCCGGCGTTTCCCGCCACCGGGCGGCGGGTGTTCGCCGGCTACCTGTTCGTCGGCGACGTGCTGCTCTCGGAGTCGGGGATGCGCGACCATCCGCTCAACCCGATGCACGACGCCAACCTCGTGCGCGTGCTGCAGCGCCAGACGCCGCGACCGGTCGGGCGCGTCGACTTCGCCACCGTGCGAGCGGGCCGGCCGGCACTGGCGCGAACGCTCGGGACGTGGGACGCCGAGCGAGCTCGGCACGTGATCGTCGACGCCGTCGCCGACGACGATCTGCGCGCGATCGGGGGCGCCGCGCTCGACGCGGGCTTGCCGCTGCTGTGCGGCGGCTCGGGGATCGCGCTCGGCTTGCCGGCGGCGCTCGGCGTGCGCCCCCGCGGCGAGGACGGCGCGGTCGCGGTCCCGCAGAGCGGACCGGCGGCGATTCTGGCCGGCTCCTGCTCGCAGGCCACGCAAGCGCAGATCGCCTACGCCCGCGAGCGATTGCCGGTGTTCGATCTGGGGGCGGGATCGCTCGACGATCCGCAGCGGCGCGTCGACGAAGCGCTGCAATGGGCCGACGGCGCACTGGGCGAGCGCCCGATCCTGATCGCGGCGTCGGCCGCGCCGGCGCGCGTCGCCGAGAACCAGCGCCGGTACGGGGTCGCCGGAGCCGGCGAGCTCGTCGAAGGGATGCTGGCCGCGATCGCGCGCGGGCTGCGCCGGCGCGGGGTCGCCCGTTTCGTCGTCGCCGGCGGCGAGACGTCGGGCGCCGTCGTCGCCGGACTGCACGTCGACGCGCTGCGCATCGGCCCGCAGATCGATCCCGGCGTACCGTGGACGGCGACCCTCGACGAACGGCCCGTCGCGCTGGCGCTCAAGTCCGGGAACTTCGGCGGCGAGGACTTCTTCGTGCGCGCGTTCGCCCAGAGCGCGTGACGCCGGCGCAACACGAGGCCGCGCAGGCGCTGTGCGCGGCCGGCCGCACGTTATTCGACGAAGGGTTGACCCCGGGCACGTCGGGCAACGTCTCGCTGCGCGTCGCCGGCGGCTTTGTGATGAGCCCGACCAACGTGGCGCTGCGCGCCCTCGCACCCGAGCGCCTCGCGGTGCTCGACGAGCAGGGTGCGCACATCGGCGGCGACGCCCCGACGAAAGAAGCGCCGCTGCACCTGGCGGTCTATCGCGAGCGGCCGCGGGCACAGGCCATCGTGCACGTGCACTCGACGTACGCGGTCGCGTTGGCGTGCCTGGCCGACGTGGATCCCGACGACGTGCTCACGCCGCTCACGCCGTACGCGGCGATGCGCGCCGGGCGGGTCGTGCTCGCGCCCTACGCGCGACCGGGATCGGCGGCGTTGGCGAACGCGGTCGCGCGTCGCGCACGCGACGCGGCGGCGATCGTGCTGGCGAACCACGGGCCGCTCGTCGCCGCGCCCACGCTGGCCGACGCGGTCGCGGCCGTGATCGAGATCGAAGCGGCGGCGAAGGTGCAGCTGCTGCTGCACGGCCGCGACGTGCGCCGTCTACCCGTCGACGAGATCGCGGCGCTGCGCCCGCACTGGTGACCCGGAGGCGTCGGCCGGGCGGGGCGTTTCTCCCCGCCCGGGCCGTCGCCGCAGGTGGCTAAACGCGCGCTCCGCGACCGGTGAGCAGGTTGATCACCAGCAGCACCAGCGCCACGACGAGCAACAGGTGGATCAGGCCGCCGCCGATGTGGACGGCGAATCCGATCAGCCAGAGTACGAACAAGATGACGATGACGGTCCAGAGAATTCCAGCCACGGCTACCTGCCTTTCGATGCGGATGAAGACATTCGACGGCCTTTCTACCCACTCGGCCGTCCCTCGAAGCGGACGGTCGAGCCCGGGTGGGAGTTCGCCCGCGGACACGGGAAACGAGCGCCCGATGACCCTCGCGGATTTCGAGTCCACCTACGCGCTGCGTCGCGAGCGCGAGGTCGAGCTCGGTGAGATCGACATGCTCCGCCACGTCAACAACGTTCGCTACGCCGTTTGGGCCGAGACGATTCGCTCGCTCTATTTCGCCGACGTGCTCGGGCGCGACATCGCCGGCTCGACCGGGATGATCCTGGCCAAGCACGAGTTGCACTACGAGTCGCCGGTGAAGTACCGCGAGCGCGTGATCGTCGGCGGACGGTTGTTGCGCTTCGGCACCAAGTCGTTCGACTTCGAGACCGCGGCGTGGTCGATCGCGCAAGAGCGGCGCGTGTTCCGTTCGCTGGCGACGCTGGTCGCGTTCGACTACGACGTCGAGCGCTCGATCGCGGTTCCGGACGCGTGGCGGGCCGCCGCGCGCGACTTCGAGCTGATCGCGCCGGCGTGACGCGCTGGCCGCGCGTCACGCTGCTGATCCTGACCGGCGTCGTCGCCGCGTTCGGCGTCGGCAAGGTCCCCGTCGCGTTGCCGCTGCTGCGCGACGAGCTGCGCTTGAGCGGGTTGGCGGCGGGCGCGCTGGTGGCCGCGATCTCGGGGCTGGGCGCGCTGGCCGGAACGCTGTTCGGCGTGCTGGCCGACCGGATCGGGCACCGCCGCGCGCTGGCGGCCGGGCTCGTGACGATCGCGCTGGCGGGCGCGGCCGGCGGGTTCGCGCGCGGCGCCGCCGGCCTGCTGGCGGCGCGCGTGGTCGAGGGCATCGGCTTTCTCGCCGTGATCGTGGCCGTTCCGCCGCTGATCGTCGCGTCGAGCGCGCCGCGCGATCGACGGCTCGCGCTCGGCTTGTGGAGCTGTTACGTGCCGGTCGGCTCGGCGGTGGTCCTGTTCGCGGCGCCGGCGCTGGTCGCGCTGGGTGGTTGGCGCGCCGTCTGGTTCGCGTGCGCCGCCGTCGCCGCGCTGCTCGCGGCGGCGTGCGCCGCGCTCGCCGCTCCGCGCGCGCCGGCGCCGGACCGCGCGCCGGTCGGCGAAGAAATACGCGCGCTCGGCCGCGCGCGCAACGCGCTCGTGCTCGCAATCGGATTCGGCGGTTACACCGCCACCTATCTCGCGCTGGTCGGCTTCTTGCCGACGATGCTCGTCGCCGGCGGCGCGGCGCTCGGTACCGCCGCGACCGCCAGCGCGCTGGTCGTGCTGGCCAACGGTGCCGGCAACATCGCCGGCGGGATCGCGGTGCGCTGGCTGCCGCGCTGGTCGGTGATGGTGGTCGCGGCGGCGGTGATGGGGTTGGGCGCCGCGCTGTTGTACGCCCGCGGCTTGCCGCTGCCGGGCCGCTACGCGGCGGCCTTCGTCGCCGCGCTGGGCGGCGGGACGATCCCGGCCGCGGTCATGGCCTCGGTGCCGCTCTACGCGCCGGCCCCGCGCTTGCTGGCGGGCACCCAAGGACTGGTCGTGCAGGGCTCGAGCCTCGGCCAGGTCGCCGGTCCGCTGCTGGTCGGGGCGCTGGGCGTGACGCGCGGCGGTCTGGCGGGCTCGGTCTTGATGCTGCTCTGCACGGCGGTCTGCGCCGCCGCGGGGCTCGTGCTGCGCCGAGCAGAGCGGGTCGCGCGCGCCGAGGGGTAGGGTTTTCCCATCTGCCGGGCGGGGGCGGGCCCACCTATCCTGGGGTCGAGCCCGATCCCCGGAGGTGCCCGATGAACCCGCTCCATCGCCTCGTTCGCCCGCTCGGCACGTTTCTGGCCCTGGTCCTGACCGCGGGCGCTCCGGCCCCGGTACGCGCGGCCGACGGCTGGACCACCCACCGCGACCCGCGCGGCTACGTCGTCGACGTGCCGCCGGGCTGGAACCTCCAGTACGACGACCACGCGCTGCGCGCGACGCTGACCGCTCCCGACGGGACGCGCGCCGTCATCCGGGCGCTGGTGCGCCCCGGTCGGCTCGACGGCGGCGCCGCCGCCGCGCTGGCCCACGACGCGGACGCGCAGGTGACGTGGGAGGCGCCGCGCGCGGCCGGCTCCTCGATCGTCACGCTCACCGGCGGCGGCGCGCGGGGCGGCAAGGCGTTCTTCACCTGGGCCAACGCCCCGCAGCTGGGCGTCGGCTGGCTCTACGCGGAGACCGGTACGCCGATGGGGCTGTTGCGCAACCGCCTCCAGATCGGCGAGGTGTTCCTGAGCTACCACGTCGTGCCCGCGCCCGACAGCGCGCGTGGTTTGCCGCCGGCGGCGGGCACGGGTGCGAGCGCGCAGCTGCGCTACGCGACGTTCCGCGACCCGCAGGAGAGCATGTTCTCGGTCGAGCTGCCCGCGCAGTGGCGCCCGGCCGGCGGCGCGAATCGGCGCGCGCCGGTCGACATCCGGCCCGCCTTCAGCGCGACCTCGCCCGGCAAGGCGGTCATCGAGAGCGGCGACGCCGATATCCCGTACTTCGAGCTGCCCAACGCCGGCACGCAGATGGCCGGCATGCGCGCGGGGAGCCCCTACCGAACGGCGGGCGCGACGCTGATCCTCGAACCGTTCGTCGAAGGCGCGACCTTCGCGCGGCAGTACGCGCAGCGCCACTTCGGCCGCGTCTGCGGCAACCTGCGGATCGAGCAGTCGCGTACGCGGGCCGACGCGGTCGCGGCGCTCAACGGAACCTATGCCCAATACGGTTTGCCCGTGCGCGTCTCGGCCGGCGAGGTCGCCTTCTCGTGCACGATCGGCGGCGTGCCGGCCCGCGGCTACGTCTTCGCCGGAACGCAGCGCACCGTCATGGACGGTGCGGGGATCTGGAACGTGCAGTACCTGCTCGACTACGTCGCGGTGCAAGACCTCGCACCGCAAGCGCAGGCCGCCCTGCAGCACGCGGCGGCCACGTTTCGCATCGATCCCGCCTGGGCGAACGCGAACAACGACACGATGACGCACATCAGCGCGATCACGACGCAAACCGGGAATCAGATCTCGAAGATCATCAGCGACACGTACTGGCAAAACAGCGCCACCACGTTTCATGCCATCGAACACTACGACGAGTACGCGGTGCGCGGTCAGCAGGACGTCGTCGATCCCGAGAACCCGAAGACGACGATCACGCTGGACGACCGCTACGAGTACAACTTCCTGCGCGGGGACGGCACGATCTGGGGCAGCGACGTCCCGGCGCAGCCGGGCCCCGAGTTCCGCGCGCTGATCGCACGGCCGTAGCGTGATCGGCCGTGCGGCCGAGCTCGCGACCTTGATCGACTGGACGACCGCCGCGGCGTTGGGCCGGGGCGGCCTCGTCCTCCTCGACGGGCCGGCCGGGATCGGCAAGACGCATCTCCTGCACGCGTTCCGCGAGGCGATCGAGGACTGCGAGGTCGCTCTCGCGACCGGCGCGTACGAACCGTTCGCGAACGCACCGTACGCGGGGCTGGCGCAAGCACTGCGCCAGCTCGGCGTCGCCGCCCGCCGCGCCGGCGGGCGGGCGTCGCCCGCTCACGATCGGTTGCTCTTCGAGCGGCTGGCGGAGGCGACCGAACGCGCCACCGCGGTCGTGCTGCTCGAGGACGTGCAAGCCGCCGACGATGCGTCGCTCGAGCTGCTGTTGACCCTGAGCCGCTGCGCCGCCGCGCTGCGGCTGCTGCTCGTCGCGACGGTGCGCAGCGACGAGCTTCACCGCCGGCATCCCGCGGCGCCGTTCTTCGCCCGACTGGCGCACGAGCCCGCGGTGCGCCGGTTGGAGCTCGCGCCGCTCGACGCCGGCGCGACGGCCGCGCTGGCGCGCGAGGCCGCCGGCCCGCAGGCGTTGGCGCCCGCGCAGTTGGCGGCGATCGTCGCGCGCAGCGAGGGCAACCCGTTCTTCGCCGAGGAGCTGGTGGCCGGCGGGTATGCGCCGCGGGCGGGCGGCGCACCGGCGCCCGCGACGGTGCGTGCGGCCGTGGTGCGCCGGCTGAGCGCCTTCGATCTCGCCGACCGCGCCGTGCTGGCGTGCGCGGCGGTCTTCGGCCGCGCGTTTGGCGTCGAGTTGCTGGCGGCGATCGCGCGGTGCCGGCCGCGCGACGTCGTCGCCATCCTCTCGGCCGCCGCCGAGCTGCGCCTGATCGTCGACGTGCCGGGCCCGGTCCCGGCCTTCGCGTTTCGTCACGCGCTCACGCGCGAGGCGGTCCAGGGCGAGCTGTTGGCGATCGAGCTGCGACCGCTGCACCGCCGCATCGTCGAAGCGCTGGAGGCGCAGGGGGCCGACGACGTCACCTTCCTGGGCCATCACGCCTGGGTCGCGCGCGACGCGGCTCGCTGCTTGCGCTACAACGAGCGCGCCGGGGACGACGCCGTGGCGCTGGGCGCGCACGCCGACGCGCTGCGCGCGTACGAACGCGCGCTCGACGGCGTCACCGACGCGGCGGCACGCGCACGGCTCCTGAGCAAAGCGACGCGCTGCGCAGGGGCTCGTGAAGCGACGCGGAAGCACGCCGCGGCCGTATGCCCGCGCAACTCGTCGTTTGCAAGGAGCTGATCGGCCGGCGCGCGGAGCTCGAGACGCTGGTCGACTTGCAGCGCGCCGCCGCGCGCGGCCACGGCGCGCTGGTGCTGCTGGGCGGCGACGCGGGGATCGGCAAGACGCGGCTGTTGCGCGCCTTGCGCGAGACCGTGAGCAACGGCCGGGCCGCGGTCGGGAGCGGCGCGTTCGCCGAATTCGCGAACCTGCCCTACGCGGGCGTCGTCGAAGCGCTGCGCGCGCTGGGGGCGCCCGAACCGCTGGCCGCGGCAGGCACGCAAGCCGAACAACTGGCGGCGCTGCAGGCTCCGCTGGACCGGATCTGCGCGCGGCGCAACGTCGTGGTCGTGCTGGAGGACATGCACTGGGCCGACGAGGCGACCTTCGCGTTCCTGCAGCACCTGGCGCGTTCGGTCGGGACCATGCGGCTGTTGGTGGTGGCGACCTACCGCACCGACGAGATTCACGCGCACCATCCGTTGGCGGGTTCGCTGGCGCGCTTGCAGCGCGTCGCGCGCCGCCTCGACCTGCCGCCGCTGGACGGCGACGAGACGCGGGCGCTGATCCGGGGCGCGCTCGGTGAGCGGCGCACGCTCACGCGCCGGCGGGTCGAGGAGATCGTCGAACGTTCCGACGGCAATCCGTTCTTCGTCGAGGAGCTGCTCGAGGCGGCCTTGGCGCCGTCCGGGCGGCGCCGTGACCCGCGCGAGCTGCCGCTGACCGTGCGCGCCGCGGTGCTCGAGCGGTTGGCCAAGCTCGACGAGGTCGCGCGCGAGGTGCTCTCGTTCGCGGCCGTCATCGGACGGCGCTTCGCGCCGGAGCTGCTGGCGGCGGTCGCGCAGCGCGAAGCCGCCGAGGTGTTGCAGGTGCTGCGCGCCGCCCGCGATCTGCAACTGGTCGAAGAGCTGCCGGGACCGCCGGTCGGCTACGCCTTCCGCCACGCGCTGACCCGCGAGACGATCTACGGCGAGATGCTGTTGCCCGAGCTGCGGCCGCTGCACCGCCGCATCCTCGACGAGCTCGAACGGCGCGGCGAGGACAACGCCGCCGAGCTGGGTTGGCACGCCTGGTCGGCGCGCGAGGACGAGCGCTGCGTGCGCTACAACGAGCGTGCCGGCGACGTCGCCGACGCGCTGCACGGGTACGCCGACGCGATCGTCGCGTACGAGCGCGCCCTCGACGGTGTGACCGACGATCTCACCCGCGCGCGGCTGCTCGAAAAAGCCGGCATCGCCTGCACGCGCGACGGTCAAGTCGATGCGGCCGTGCGGCTCCACGCCGCCACCGCCGACGCCTACGCGCGGGCCGGCGCGCCGGAGCGGCTGCCGGCGGTGTTCCAGCGGCTGAGCGCGGAGCTGCGCCTGGCCGGCGAAGCCGAGCGCGCCGTCGAGGTGCTGGAAGCCGCGCTGGCGACGGTCGGTCCGGAGCACGCGGGCGCACGTGCGATGCTGCGCGCGACGCTCGCGATGCTGCACCTGGATCGCGGCGAGCGCGAGGCGGCCGAGGCGCAGCTGCAGGAGGCGCGCGACGCGGAGCACGACCGCACCGCGGCGCCGATCTATTGGAACGCACTGTGTTATGCGGCGACGCTGGCGGGCGACACGGCGGCGCTGCGCGAGCGGACGACCCGCTACCTCGACGCCGTGCGCGAAGCCGATCCGGATCGCCGCGTGCGCGCGCGGCTCAACGCCGGCGTCGGCTACACGCTGCTGGGCCTCGACGAGGACGCGCTGGCGCTGCTGGAGCCGCTGGTCGAACAGCTCGAGCGCCAGCGTCTGACGACGCTGGCGATGACGGCCAACACCCTGATCGCGCAGATCCACCTGCGCGCCGGACGATTCGCGCTCGCGCGCGAGGTCGTGGAACGTTCGCTCGCGAGTCCCGAACCGAATACGATCGCGCCGCTGGGCGTCGCGGCCGTCGCGCTCGCGCTCGGCGTCGCGATGTGCGACGAAGAGCTGATCGCACGGGCGTTGCCGCCCGAGATGCCGGAGTTCGCGCTGCGCTGCGGCGTCGCCAGCGCGCTCGGACGGTTCGCCGGCCCCTACGCGCGCTGGCGGGCACAGGCCGGCGAGCGTGGTGCGGCGCGCGCGTATCTCAACCGCGCGCTCGACACCGCGCCGCCCGCGGCGGTCGCGACCGATCTGCTGTTGGCGGCCGCCGAGCTGGGCGATCGCGCGCTGCGCCACCGTGCGATCGCGGCCGCCGCGCCGCTGGAACGCGGCGACGCGCCGTGGTTTCACGCCACCTTGGCGCTCTTGGCCGCCTTTGCCGGTGCGCACGACGGCGGAGCGGCGGCGGCCGCCCGCGAGGCCGAGGCGCGCTGCCTGGCCGGCGGCTGGCGCTACCTCGCGGCCCGGTGTGCCGAACTGGCCGGCGAGCGCGACCGGGCCGGCGTCGCATTTCGAGCCATGGGCGCGATCGCGGATCTGCGCCGACTGGCCTCCCACGCCGCGGCTCCCACCGCGGGCGACCGCGGCGGCCTTTCCCCGCGCGAATGGGAGATCGCGACCCTAGTCGCCGCCGGGACCTCGAACAAAGAGCTGGCCGGCCGCCTCGCCGTGAGCCAGAAGACGGTCGAAAAGCACCTCACCTCGATCTACGACAAGCTGGGATTCCGTAGCCGCTCCGAGTTGGCGGCCTTCATCGCCCGGCGCAGTTGAGCCAGACGGAGAGGACACGTGTCCCGGTCTTTCCCGGTCGGCGGGAGGAGGAGGGGCCTGGTTCTCAGGAACCACGGTCGGACAATCCGTCCCATCGTGCCGTTCGAGCAGGGTATGCGCGCACGTCGATTTTCGGTCTCTTCTCCGCGAGCGATTTCCCCGCGCGCCCGTACGACCGGGCGCGCGGGCGACGTTGCCGCGCGCGCCGCATCGCTCGACGCTGCGCGCGCGGGTCTTCACCTGGGGACGGACGCCGCCGTGCGCAGCGACTACCGCGGCGCGCTCGAACAATTCTCCGCGGCGCTGCGCGCGTCGAGCGCGGCGCGCGACGAGGACGTCCATTTGGTCGCGATGCTCGCCCATCGCGTCGCCTCGCTGGAGCTGATGCTGCGCTCGGTCGTCATCGCCGGCACGCATCGCGAGCGCCGGCAGCTCGTTGGGCTCGACGTCTCGACCTCGCCGACCTTGCAGGGGTTGGCCGCCGGGACGCTGGTCGCCGACGCCTGGCAGTTCGCGCACGACGGCGACGCGGCAGCGGCGTTCGCCTGCGCGCGCTGGGCCGATCGGCTCGCGCCCAGCGACTACGCGCGCGTCCGCACGCTGGCGAACCGCGCCGCGATCGCGCGCGCCTTCCGTAACGACGACGCCGCGCGCGAGCACGCGGAAGACGCGGCCGAACGAGCGCAAGTCCTCGATTGGGTCGAGGCGGGCGACGACGAGATCGTCGCGCTGCTCGCGCTGGTCGAGGCGCTCGTCGAGGTCGACCCCGCTGCGGCCTACGAGTTCTTCGGCGCCTACCAGCGGCTGACGGAGCTGCGTGGCATCTCCGGCGATCCCGCCCGGGTGAGCTACGTGTGCGGCGTGTTGCACCGGGCGATCGGCGACACCGCCACCGCGGGCGCGTCGCTCCGCGCGGCCTATCACGCCTACACCGAGACGGAGCACCTCTGGCGTGCGACGCTCACGCTCATCGCGCTCGACGAAACGGAACCCGCACCGACCTCGCGCGTCGACACCTACCTCGACGTCGCGGCCGCGATCGTACGCGCGCACTTTCCGTGCTCGTTCCTCACCCGGCGGCTGGGGCGCGCTCGGCGCGCGTACGACGATCCGACCGTCGCCACGCTCACCCCCGCCAAGCGCGCCGTCCTGCGACGGCTCGTCGAAGGTCACGGCCCGCGCCGTGCTGCCGAGCTGTGCTCGCTCTCAGAAGGCACGGCCCGAAACTACATCGCCGAGATCGAAGCAGCGTTCGGCGTCCACTCGATCCAAGAGCTGCTTGTCGCGTGCTATCGCCGCGGCCTGGACACGATCTCGTGGGACGAGCCCGCGCCCGTGATCTCCGGAGCGGACGGACGGATGACCGTGCCACTACCGAGCTTGCGCGCCGGCTGAATCGATCGCGACGATGCCGATCGTCGCGAACCCTCCCGTGCCGAACCGGCACGCTAGATGATGCTCCGCGCGTGGGCGACTGAGCCCACGATCGTTGCCTAGAAGTGTTAGACGTCGCGTGCGAGGTAACGCCACGATGTTGCTGCGGCGGGCGTTGGTCCGGCTCTGACACGTGGCGCGACTGATGCAGTAAGACGGTCACGTTCGATAGATTGGTCAACCTCCTTCGGACCGGTCAACTCGCGCCGTCGTTACACGTCGCCGGCTTTGCCGACGTAGAGTCTTCAACTAACGAGGAGTTGCTAATTTATCACGACAGCGGACGAAGGTTATGTGCGTGCTCGACCGCCAGTGAGGAGTGCGTTGCCGCCCACGCTTATGATAGTCAATTTTGCTAGTTGACCCCGGGCACCCGAGTTGCTACGGTCGCAAGTAAGAATGGCGTTGCTTTCTCGCGGTCGCCGGTAGCGGACGAAGGAGAATCGGGTGCGAACTCCCACACGAGCCGTTGTTGCGGCGTTGCTTTCCTTATCTTTCTTCTGCGAGCTGACCCTTCCATCGAACGGGACGTCAACCAGCCAGGCGCCCGCGCAGCGCGTGCTGCCGATGACGACTCTCGTCGGAGGGTCGTCGCGCGAGCGTCGCGTTGTTGAATTGCCGCCGCCACTCGCGGTGCGAAAGGTCACGCCGCTTCCGGCGTCGGCGTACCATCCTACGCTCGCTCCGGAACATCCCAGCGCGCGCGGGGTGCGTGTATTTGTACCCACGAGTATGTTGCACCCGGACTTCAAGTCACACCTGGATCCATTGGCGATGCGTCGGAAGCAAAATGCGCCCGTCAGCATACTGACTGTTCCCCGTTCGTCGGCTGCGCGCGTATCAACTATGACGGTGAATCATACGACCAGCCTGGCGAGTCCCGACATTACGTGTCCGCAACTCAGCGGATCGGGCGTCGTCTCCCCGAACTGCGTCGGAAAGCCGACGATGACGCCGACGCCCGCGCCGACGGCCACGCCGATCAACGCACAAAACCCGATCGTACCGACAATCACCGGAAATACGGGAACCGGGCGTACGCCGTGGTGGGGTTTCTTTACTGATTCGGTGAACGGCATCGGTTCTTCTTTGCTCAATGCTGCGACGGGCAACCTTGTCGTGCAAGTCAGACCGGACATGCAGCTCGCCAACGCAGGCTGGATCGTCCCTTTTCAGCGCACGTACAACTCGCAGAGCACGCATAACGTCTCCGGCGCCGATGGGGGTTATCCAAGCCTCTACGGTAACGGATGGACCAATACGTTCGACGCCCACCTCATGAACGGACCGAACGGCGGACGGTTGTCGACGCCAGCGGCACCCGATACGACTACACGCCGTCCGGAACGGGTAGCTGGAACCCTCCGGCGGGTCAGCACGCTCAACTCGTCTTCGATGGCGGCGGTGGCTACATGTGGATCCAGAAGGATGGTTCGCTGCTGTACTTCTGGAGCCCAAACATAGCCACGAACTACCCGAACTACGCCTCGCTGGCCGGGCGTCTGTACATGATTTACGGTCGTAACCGCAACACGTGGGCACAGTTCAATTACTACACTGCGGCCGGGGTGAACATCCTGGGCAACGGATCGGCGCCGAACTCACTCATTACCCAAATGTTGGTCACTACGCAATCCGGCCAGACGACGACCCTGAGCTACGGTCAGTCGGGATCGTACTGGCTATTGCAGAGCATGACGCTTCCTGACGGCCAGATCGTGCGCTACTACTACGATGCGTCGGGCGACTTGTACGAAGTGGTTCGCCCTGGCAACAATGGTGACGGCAGCACGATTACGGAGTTATACAGCTACTGGTCCGGCACGTCGTGGATGCAGGCAGCATATAGCCCGCGCTGGCTCGCCAGCGGCGGTGCATCCGGTTCATACCGGTATTGGGCGAACTATACGGGTAACGGCACACCGCAGACGATGGAAGCGGTTGGGGTCGTAAACTTCACTCCTGCAGATGGTACGAACACGCTCTTACAGCCGTCGGCCGCAACCGGTGCCGTCGGCTACTACACTGCGGCGTACTCCTTCGACAGCGGAGCGACGCAGATGACCGATAGCGACGGTCACAACACGTTGTTTGCATTCGACGCAAATGGAAGAACGGTTCAGCAGTCAGTTCAGGTGAGTTCCACGCTGACCTTGACAAGCACTCAAGGGTGGGATGCGCAGAACAACTTAGTTTCTATGGTGAGCGCACAAGGAAACGAGACCGACGCCGTCTACGATGCCAGTGGAAATCCGGTAGCAATCGCCGGACCGCAGACATCCGCAACAACGGAAATGGAGGGCGCTATTCGTCCAACGATGCTCCTTTCATACGACGCGTACAACAACGTAATTTCAGCTTGCAGCGCTCGCGCGACCTATTTGTTGGGCTTGAGCTGGAATGCCACGCCCCCTGCGGCGACCGATTCGCTATGTCCTAGCGGAACCGCAGACGCGCGGCAATACCAATACACCTATCCGTCTTACGAGCCAAGCGGCGAGCTTCAAGGCATAACAACGGCGGGCATCGGCGCGCCGCTAGCGGGCTATCAATGGACGTATTCGTACGCTCCGGCCCAACAGAACGGTAGTGACTACGGACTGCCGACGGCGGTTACCGGGACATCGTACACTCAGGCTGACGGGACACTGCGACAGCCTAGCGCGCAGATGTGGTACGACGCGCAAGGTCGGCTGAGCTGTCGGAACACAGGCAGCGGATACTGGGTCTACACATACGATGCCATGGGGCGGCTACTCACGTCCTCCGACCCCGACGATACCTCCGCCGGAACCGGATCCTGCGGTAAGACAGGCGGTCAAGCTGGCTGGAATACGACAACGACCATCCAACGGAGCCCGGACGGTACGGTGTACACGATGGAAGGACCTTCACAGCGGGCTGGTGGCGTGAGTAACATCTATACGTTCGATCCGGATGGTAATCCAATCCAGATGTTCAGTTGGTATGGGAACATCTCAGGCGTTGCGGTCAATACTTACGACGGCGCCGACCGTCTCGTCGAGACACAACTGCCGTCAACGTCCGGCGAAACCCCGTGGCTGACTCGTTATCTCTACGACCTCAGTCAGGGTGCGGGCAACGTCGCATCGAATACTCAGCTCGTGGCGCACGGCAATGTATTCGACATGCAACGATACACGACGGAAGGATGGCTCGACGTCGCGATGCAGTCGTCCGACCCGCTCGGGCGGGTGACCACGTCCTATTCGTTTGCGCCGTGCCCGTTTGCCGGCGCAAGCGGCGCGATCTTTTGCGCACAGTCGCCGAAAGCAACGTCTTATGCGTACGACAACGGTGGTGCACTCGGTGAACTAACGTCCATGACGGATCCGCTAAATGAGGTCACGGCGTACGCATATGACGTGCTCGGGCACGTGGCCGCCGTTCAATATTCGGGCGATGGCGGTGTCACACCAGCGACGTCGTATCTCTATCGAGCCGACGGCGCCGTCAAGACGATCACGTCCTCGTCGCTTGGCGTCGAGGCTTTCTCTTACGATCTCGAGGGTAACCTGTTTTCGAAGGTAGACCCGCCGAGTTTGGGGAGCGCGATTACCGAGTACGTGCCCTATCCGGACGGCTCTGTGGAATCTGTTTACGTGTCGTCGCAGACGTTAGCCACGCCGACGCTCCTTCAATATGCGTACCGAGCGGATGGTCTGCTTCAGAAGCAGATAGTGAATTATCGGGGAACGCAGCCTTTCTCGTATACGTACACGGCGGCAGGCCGATTGTTACAACGGACAGACGTCGGGCCGACGCCGTCGATTGCAGCGACCTACGATCAGTATGGTCAAGAAGCGTCACTTCAGGTGCCCGAAGGTTCCTATACCGGAATCACCCATGACGACGAAGGGAACGTGACGGGCTATCAAGCCTATGGTGGCGAGCAGGTTGGCATCACGTATGATGTTCGAGGTGAGCTCACGGGCGAGTCGTTCACCCCGAATGGCTTCGCTGCGGACGGGTACGAGGCGTGGCCTGCGTTTGGCTACACCCCCCAGGGCGGCACCTTGATCCAGGATCCGACGGAGGCCTGGGATGCGCGAACCGGTGCCGTTATCGGAATTGGAGGTTCGGCTTACGGCTATGACGCGGGCGGACGCCTCGTATCGGCGCCGCAAGGACAAACGTTCACATATGACGCCGCGAATCGTCTACTCAGTGGTGAAGCCGACTTGGCATATGTGACGCAGAACTGCGGCGGCGCGGGCGCGCGGACGTTGCGAGGGCTTGGAGGCGAAACGCGATGGACGTCGTCACTGGAGAAGTACGTGTACGGGCCCGAAGGCACCGTAGTGCAGAGCATCAGCACTGCGTTCGAGGGCGGAAGCAACATCACGACCCACCACTGGGGAAACGGCCCGCTGCTCTATGAAGATTTCAACGGAGCGCTTGCAGGCGTGCATGTCGGCGAAGACGGGACGATCTCCGGCTCGTCGAGCGACACGACGGTTCTGAACGTCGCCGATCGTGACCCGCTCGGCAATATGGCAGCCTCTCATAACGTGACAGGCTACTCGGCATGGACGGCGCCCAATCCGCAGCATCAGCAATGCGTTGCTGCCAACCCGATGCCCGCGTCGGCCGGGTTCAGCTTCGCCACCGTCGCAACGCCGCTAGCGAGCTATCCGTCGATAGCCCTCATGGATGATGGATACAACCTCGCTGAGGAAGGAACGCAACTTAATCCGTCAGCGCTCACGACCGCCACCGCGGGCGGTGAGCCCTCTCCGTACCTCGTCCAAGGAAATAATCCGTCCGGCGCTTCATTGCTTGACAGACGCGTCGCCGACGACTGCGCGCAGCCGCAAAGCACGCGGCGGGGACCTGAAATGACGACAGGCGCACCGTGCCAGCAGGAACCGCCGCCAGAAGACTATTCGCCGGGATGGGGCTTTGGCGACGCGGGCAGCGGTGGCTATCCTGCACCGGGCTGCGCATCGTCGGTTTCGAGAAGGTCAGCGCAGTATTGTAATTTCCGCCACCCACCTGCGCCGAATCCACAACCGAATCCGCCTCCCAAGGCGACTGTATATACGCCGACCCAGTGCACGCCTCTCGGCGCGAACTTCCCAGGCATATTTGGACTTCAAGCGAACTTCGGCGGCTTCGGCAAGGGTATGCAATTTTCGGTGACGGTCAACGGCGGCAATGTCTATTTAACGGGCGGGTATACCACAGCGACTATTCCGTCTGCCGGCGTCGGACCGTTCGGTGGCGTAGTCGTCCCGAGCCGGGGACAGACGAACGCCCAGGTGCTCAGTTCGTACAGCGGGACCTTCACGGTCGGCACCGAGGGGCTAGAGGCGAACGTCAGCGCCAATACGTCCGGCTATTCCGTGGTGGTCTCGCCGAGTGCGGATACTCCTCTGACCTTGGCCGGAGGAGGCTCGTGGACGTACGGCCCGATTACGTTCCTGTGCAAGTAGTGCGACCAGGATAAAAGGGTGCCAACAGCAATGGGATATTGGACATTCGCCGCGATCTGGTTTGCCGTCATGGCCGTCATCCTTGGGAGGTCACTCAGCAGTGCACGTCGCCGAGGAGTTCGAATCCACTGGATCGGTTGGCTCGCGATCCCGCTCTTCTGCGTCGGGACGGTCGTAGCGGCGTACTATCATCGAGGCGTTTCCGCCGGCCTGTGGGGCGCCGTCGCGCTCGTTGGATTCCTTTTGGTGAACTACGCAATGCGCAGGTCAGATCGAAGTCGTGATGACATGACGGGCAGTTAGTGCGGCGGTAGGATCCAGCTGGTGTGCGGGATGTGCAGCTCGTCGGGCCACATGCGCGCATACCATTGGTCGTGGGTGATCTTCGTGCCGGCCAAGACCGGATAGAAGAACGCGAACAGCGCTACCACGGCGGCGGCGAAGACGCCCAGGTACCACTTCACCTGTTCGGGCCGTAGGCGGCGGACGAAGCGCTGGACCAGGATCGCGTCGCAGAGCACGATGATGACCAGGTTCGGGAAGAAGTGGTACTCGAAGAGCAGTCGCGGCGCGCGCGTCCACGGCAGCCACTGGATCAGGTACGCCGCGACCAGCAACGCATAGCCTTTGTCGCGCTCTTGCCAGGCGAGGTAGGCGACGTACGGCACCGAGATCAAGCCCATCAGGAAGACGAGCGGGTTCGGCAGCGCCAAGATCTCGGCGACGCAGCACGCGCTGCCGGGCGCACCGGGCGACTGTTGCGCGCCGAAGGTCGAATAGTAGTACGAGATCGGCACCTGCAGGATCGGCCACTGCCACCACTTCGATTCGTAGGGGTGGGTCGCGGCGGAGACGCTGCTGGTGTGATACCAGAACATCTGCTGCTGCAGGTACAACATGTCGGCCAAGTTGTGGCCGAGCAGGAAGAACGGGATGTACGCGACCCAATAGGCTGTCGCTACCGCAAAGAGGATCACCGCACCGTCGGCGTCCAGGGTGAACCCGCGCGGGTTGCCCCATTGGGCGCGGCCGGGCACGTAGCGTTGCGCCCAGACCGCACCGAGCACGACGGCGATGACGATCAAGTCGAACAAGCCGTTCCACTTACTTGCGACGAGCAGTCCGGCCGATATCGCGAGTACGGTCAGCCAGATCCAGCGTTGCTTCGCGTTCACGACCGGTGCGCCATCGACGCGCATGATGCCGTCGGGCGTGAAATCGGCCGTACCGTCCGGCGTCGCGTAGCGCAGCGCGCCGTCGCGGGTCGTCGTAACCTTCAATTCCGCCGGATCGTTGACGGCGCGCGGCGGCACGAGCAGAACCGTACCCTTCTGGCCGGGAACTGCTTGCGTTCCGTCCGCGTACGACGTCGTGCTTCCGCGCGTTGGCAAGAAGCGCGGCACGATGACGCGCGCGAGCACGTATATGCCGAGCATTGCGTACAGAAATGCGACGGTATACGGATCGATCGTCAGGATGTGCGACCACACCCCGGTCCACCGCACGTTCGAGAAGAGGTTGCGCAGCGAAATATCGGACGGGACGCTGGTGATACCGGAGGCGATCTCTTTGATGTGGTTTGCCGGTCCGAGGTTGACCCACCACGAGAAGATAATCGAGACCGGGATACCGATCGCCAGCGTGATCCAGAACGGCCAACCGAAACGCGCGGGAACGATGGCGCGGATGCGGATCTGCGTCGCCAGCCACAAGCGGTAGAGCGCGTAGAGGACGACCGTGATCAGGGTCGCGATCGTGATCTCGCCGGTCGCCAGCCGCGACTCGACGAAGTGGAAACCGTCGAAGGTCAGCATCAGCGCCGCCAAGGCGGCGAACACCGTCGAAGCGGTGAGGCGTTTGGCGAACGCGTAGACGACGCCGACCTCGAGTGCGCCGATCACGATGTTGAGGAACCGCCAGCCGTACGAGGTGTTGCCCTCTCCGTGCAGGCCGCCGAACAGCAGCATCGAGAGCGCGATGACGAGCTTGGTGAACGGCGGGTGCGTCCACTCGAACTGGTTGACGCCGCGCAGATACTCTTCGCCGGCGCGAGCGAAGTAGATCTCGTCGAAGATCCGCTCGTGCGGCCACGAGTAGCCGATCACCGCGATCACGAACGCGACGACGACGAAACCGCACAGCAGCAGCGCGTCGAGCCGGGTGAGGGTGGCGATCCCCTCGCGCGGGCTGAACCAGCGCCGAGCGCGCTCGGCGGCGGCGAGGATCGCGTCGCGGACGACGACTTCGAATTGCGGCGGCGGCGCGGCGGTCGCGCCCGCGGTCGCCGTCTCGGTGCCGAAATACCGGAACGCCAGCACGAAGAACAGCAGCACGTTGAGCGCCGGCAAGAAGTGGCCCCAGAACGGCCACAGGTCGTACGCGTCCACGCCGGGGAACGGTATCTTCGACTCGAGCACCGTCTGATAGGTGAGCGAGTAGATCAGGTTCAGGCCCATCGTCAGCGTCAGCGTGATCGTCGACCAGATGCCGATGCGGCCCAGACCGATGAGCGGAATCGCCAGCAGGAACGCGCCGTAGACGTAGCGCTCGTGCATGCGCGTGGCCAGCACGAAGAACGCGAACGCCAGCAGCATGGCGCCTTCGACGAAGGCGCGCTCGTCGCGGCGCTGCAGGTAGCGTCCGACGACCAGCGCGCTCGCCGCCGCGACCAGCGCGATGCCCCAAGCCCAGAGCGGTCCCAGCGCGAGCCCGAAGAACGTCAGGGGCTGCGTGTCGGGCTGCCAATACTTGTGGACCAGGACGTAGATCGTGAACGCGTTGACGGAGGTGTACGGATAGACGGTGCTGCCGAACGCGTAGCGCTTGAGCAGCCACGGCACCACGTCCGGTGCCGGATGGAACAGCAGCGCGACCGCCAGGCCGAACAGGAGGCCGGCGCCGACGCCGGCGGCGGCGTCACGCAGCCGGCGCGCGCGCGTCGCGGCGTCGGTGGTCGCGAACGGGAACGCCAGCATGATGAACCCGACCGTCGCCGCTTGGGGCTTGATGAGGATCGAGAACGCGAACGCCAGCCACGCCAAGATCGTCAGCGAGCGGCTCGTGGCCGGGTCGTCCTGCGAGCGCAACAGCAGCCAGATCGCGATCAGCACCAGCCCCCACGAGACCGAGTCGATCTGTCCCCATGCGGCCGAGATGTAGATCGCGGCCGGGTTGAGCGCCAGCGCCGCCGCCGCCCACAGCGAGACCTTCGGGCTGGCCCAGCGGCGCGCGATCGCGAAGACGACCGCCGCGTCGACGAGATCCATCGCGATCGCCGGCAGCTTCACCAGCGTGCGCAGCAGGGAGTAGCCGGGATCGTTCCCCACCACCGCCAAGAGCGCGCCGTAGACGTGCCCGATCACCCACTCGATGATGAAATAGCCCGGCGGGTAGTCGGCGAAGCCGGAGTTGGCGTAGAACTGCCACGGTGCGTGGTCGCGCAGCGTGATCGCCCACGACTCGAAGGCCGCGATGTCGTTGTGGAAGCCTTCGCTGCCCAGGAGCAACAGCCGGACGACCAAGCCGACCGCCAAGATCGCGATCAGGGGCGTGTTGACGGCGGTTCGCTCAACGACCGCCTTCGCGCCGAGTCGGGCGCCAGTCTGCATGTTCGCTCCGTGGGTGACGCCCGCCACATCGGCGGAGCCGCCTCCCTCCATTAGCCGCGCAGCGCCGCAAGCGCCTCCCGTGCCGCACGCCGGCCTGACGACAACGCACCGGCGACGGTACCGGCCTCGTTGGCGTCGACCGTCGCCTCGCCGGCGAAGAAGAGCGGGGGTACGGGCGCCGCCAGTGCCGCGCGCGCGCCTTCCGCGCCGACCGCGACGTAGCTGTACGCCCCGAGGGCGTACGGATCGCGCTGCCAGTCGTGCGCCTCGGCATCCTCGAGCTCTTCACGAGGATCGACCTCCCCGCGCGCGAGCACGGCGAGCTGATCGAGCGCGGCCGCGATGCGGTCGCTCGGCGTACGGGCGCCCAGCGCGTCGGCGCGCGGACCGCCTGCCCACGCCACCAGCACCGGCGCGCGCACGGGCAAGAGCGTCCAGAACACCGTGAACGCGCCGCCGGACGGCATGTAGAAGGACGACGCGTCGCGGAAGCGCCCCTCGGCCAGCGTCTCCCAAAAGGGGCGGCGGAAGCGCAAGCAGAGCTTGTGGACCGGGCCCATGATCAGTCCCTCGAGTGCCGCGCGTTTGGCGGCCGGCAACGGCGGATCGAACGCGGGCCGGCCGGCCTGCAGCACCCCGAGCGGGACGGTGACGATCGCGCAGCGCGCGTGCACCTGTGTCGTGCTTCCGTCGGCGGCGTCGGCCTCGACCACGACGCCGTCGGAGCCGTGGCGTAACGATTGCACCGGGGTGGCCAACTCGACGCGCACGCGACCGGGCGGCAAGAGATCGCGCAGCGCACGCAACACCGACGCGTAGCCGCCCAGCGGGCGAAACTGCCGCGCGGTCTGTCCGTTCACGTCGTCGCTCCACTCGGCCGCGATCGCGCGAGCGCTGGCGCGCGCCGGGTCGGCGGCGTCGAAGCCTTGCACCATCGTCAGCAGCGCGTCGCGGGCGGGCGCATCGAGGTCGCGCGCCAGCTCGGCGACCGAGACGTCGCGCGCGTAACCGCGCACGCGCTCGAGCGCCGCCGCGACCAGCGCGAAACGATCCTCGCCCGGATGCACGCCGTCGGGGTCGACCTGCACGCCGCTGTCGGTCACGTCGATCGCGGCGCTGCCCGCCTCGCGCAAGAGCGCGAAGCTGACCTCGGCGCTGCCGTGGATGAACTCCGCGCCCAGCTCGAGCGGCGCCCCCGGCACGTCTTCACGGGTGAGGATGCGCCCGCCGATGCGATTGCGCGCTTCGAGCACGACGACGGAGCTGCCGGCGTCGGCCAGCTCGCGCGCGGCGATCAAGCCGGCCGCGCCCGCGCCGACGATCGCGACGTCGTAGTCGTGCACGCGCTCAGCCGGCGCTCGCCAAGACGGCGGTGCAGTACTTACAGCGTCGCGCTTCGATCGGAATCGGACTCAAGCACTCCGGACAATTCCGCTCCGCCGGCGCGGGCACGGGCTTGCGAAAGCGCTCCGACATCATCTGTATCGGCAACACGACCGCGTAGTAGATCACGATCGCGTCGAGGACGAAGTCGATCAGCGTGTTCACGAAGTCGCCGACCGGAAAGTGGGTGTAGCGCACCGTGAACCCGAGGTCGCCGAAATTCGGTTTGCCGATCGTCGCCGCGATCAGCGGCGTGAGCAGATCCTTCACCAATGCGTTGACGACCGCGGTGAACGCACTACCGACCACCACCGCGACCGCGAGGTCGATGACACTGCCGCGCGCGAGAAACGCGCCAAATCCCTTGAGCAGGGGAGCCTCCTTCCGCTGAGCCGTCGCTCGCCTGGGTCCCAGCTGAGCGCCTTTGCAGTCCCTTGACGTTACGCGCTATGTTTGCCTTCACTTTCGCGATCCGGGGGCCGATATCTGACACAGAGACGGCTCGTATACAGCGAGGATGTTTTCGCGCACATGGATGTCCCCGAAAATCTCGACACATTTCTCCTCGACCTGCTGAAGGAAGAGGGCGGAGCGGTCCAGCTCGATGCCGAGGATCGAGCATTCATCGACCGTATCCTCAAATCGATCACGCATGGGAGCAAGGGCATCTTCGTTGTCCTGCACCCGGATGATCGCATGCAGTACATGCTGCTGAACACGAACCGCGCCGGCGCGATCGCGCTGCTGGCGCGCGTCATGCAACGGACCGCCGAGGCGCTCGAAGCCGACCTCGACTGACGGCGCGACGCTTCGTTCGCCGAGGAACGCGAGCGTCGACGGCCACCCTCTCGCCTCGGCTGGGATCGGCCCGGCCGGCGCGAAGCGCAGCGTGTGGCATCCGACGCACTCGACGGCTACCTGCTCGACGGCCGGCCCGGCAAGGCCGAGGCGATCGCGGCCGCGCTGGCGGCGCCGTCCGATGAGCCGCGCGCGCAGCCGTTCTACCGGGCGTTGCGCGCGGTCGGCGTCAACGCCGCCGACGATGCCTTGTTGGCGCTGCGGCTCGTCCTGGGCGGCGGAGCGGCCGACGACGCGGGTATTCGCGCCGCCCGGGCGGCGCGCGCCGCCGTCCACGACGGGTCGGACCCCGACCGAGCGAACTGGCACAAAGTCATGGGAACGATTCGCGGCTGATGTGGAACGCGCGCCCGTTCCGGCTGCGTTACCCCCAAGCAATGCGCCTCGTGCCCGCCGTCATCGCCTTGGGCCTCCTTGCCATCCCCCTCCCGGGGTTGGCGCAGGGGACGGCGCCCGCTGCGGTCGACGGCGGTACGATCGAAGGCCGCGTGACCAACGTCGACTACCAGCGCGGACTGCTGCACGTCGAGACGTCGCGCAAGGTCAACTTCGAGGTCTCGGTCATGCCGACGACCAGCATCCAGACCTCCGACCCCGGCTATCACGCGATCACCGACGTCTCGCGCGGCTCGAAGGTCTCGATCCTCGCCTCGCGCATCGGCGGCAAGCTCGTCGCGCAGATCATCAAGCTGTTCAAGCACTGACCGCGTCGAAGGCGCGGTGATGCCCCCGACTGCCGAGTTGGAAGGGCTGGCGCGTGGGACGCTGGCCGTCGGGTTCGCCGGAGCGAACGTCGCCGACGCGCCGCTCGGCGAGCTGCGCGCGCTCGCGCCCGGTGCGATCACGCTGTTCGCCCGCAACGCGGGCGACGGCACCGAGCTGCCCGCGTTGATCGCCGCGCTGCGCTCGCTGGGCGCGCCGCCGCCGCTGATCGCGATCGATCAGGAGGGCGGCCGCGTCGCGCGGCTGCGCACGGGCGTCGCGCCGTTGCCGTCGGCGATGGCCGTCGGCGCAGGCGGTGATCCGGCAGCCGCGCGCGCGCTGGGCACGCTGCTTGGGCGCGACCTGGCGACGCTCGGGATCAGCGTCGACTTGGCGCCGGTGGCCGATCTCGCGCTGGCGCCGGGCAGCACCGTGATCGGCACGCGCGCCTATGGCGACGACCCGCGTGCCGTCGCGCCGTTCGTGACCGCGTTCGCCGAGGGCCTCGAACGCGGCGGCGTCGCGGCGACACTCAAACATTTCCCGGGTCACGGTGCGACCGCGCTCGACTCGCACGCGGAGCTGCCGCGCGTCACGACCGACGCCGCCACGCTGCGCGTGCGCGAGCTCGTCCCGTTCGCGGCGGCGATCGAGGCCGGCGCGTCCTCGCTCGTGCTGACCGCGCACCTGATCGTCGGCGCGCTGGACGCCACGCTGCCGGCCTCGCTCGCGCCGGCGACCTACCGGCTGTTGCGCGAGGAGCTTCGCTTCGCGGGCGTCGCCGCCACCGATTGTCTGGAGATGGACGCGATCGCGGGCGGCATCGGCACCGTCGAGGGTGCGGTCGCGGCGCTCGCCGCCGGCGCCGATCTGGTGCTGATCAGCCACCACCTGGAGTTGGCGCGCGACGCGGTCGCGGCGATCGTGCGCGCGGTCGAGAGCGGCCGGCTGCCACGCGCGCGTTTGGAAGAAGCGCACGCGCGCGTGCTGCGCTTGCGCGAGCGGTACGCGCAGCTGCGGCCCGCGGCGGCGGAGGCGGTCGACACGGCTGCGCCGCTGGCGGCCGCGCGCCGTGCGGTCACGAGCGTTCGCGGCGCGGCGCGGTTACGCAGCGGCGCGCCGGTGACGGTGATCTCGTTCGAAGGCACGCTCGGCGATGCGGCGGCGGCATCGGGTGCGCGCCCGGGCGCCGACGCGCCCTCGCTCAGCGCAGCGCTGCGGCGGCGGCGCTGGAAGAGCGAGCTGATGCGCGTCCCGCTCGTCCCCGACGCGGACGACCTCGAGCTGCTGCTCGAGCACGTCCCGCGGCTGGGCGAGCGCGAGTTCGTGCTGGTCGTGCGGCGCGCCGACCTGCATCCGGCGCAGCGCGAAGCCGTCGCGCGCATCCTGGCGCTCGCGCCCGACGCGCTGATCGTCTCGGCGCGTGAACCGTACGACGCCGTGGCGTGGCCCGCCGCGCAGCGCGTCGTCTGCTGCTACGGCGACGACGCGCTGGCGTTCGAGGGTCTGGCCGACGTCCTCGACGGCCGCGCGCCGGCGAGTGGGACGCTGCCGGTGCGGATCGGGCAGGGCACCGCTGTTCGCTGAGGTCGATGCCGTCGTTCGCGCCGCGCTCGCCCAGCGCTACAGCGCGGCGGTCGTGCGGATCGAGCAGGGCGGCCGGGTGCGCTTCGAGCGTGCCTACGGGCGCTTGGGCGATGACGCGGCCGCGGGGCCGGTGCAAGTCGACACGCGCTTCGACCTCGCCTCGATCACCAAGGTCTTCGTCGCCACCGTCGCACTCGACGCGGTCGCGCGCGGGACCCTGGCGCTCGACGCGCCGCTGCTCGATCTCGTCCCGGAGTGGCGCGCGAACGAGCATGCACCGATCGTGCTGCGCCGGCTGCTCGCGCACGACGGTGGCTTTCGCAGCGGGGCCGACTGGCGCACCCTGCTCGACCGCGACGTCGAGGCGTTCGCGTTGACCGAACCGCTGGCCGCACCGGTCGGCGAACGGGTGATCTACAGCGACTTGGGCTTCATCGCGCTGGGCGTCGTGCTGGCGCGCGCGCACGCGACCAGCCTGCGCACGCTGGTCGACGCGCGGCTGCGCGCGTTCGGCGCGCGTTCGACCGCGTTCACGCCGGCCGGACGCGAGCGCGCGAGCATCCCGGCGACCGAGACCGATGCCTGGCGCGGCGGCGTGCAGGGCGTCGTGCACGACGAGAAGGCGTACTTGCTGCGCGGGATCGCCGGCCACGCCGGGCTGTTCGGCGACGCGTGCGATGCGGCGGCGCTGACCGAGTGGTATCTGGGCGCGCTGCACGGCCGGCCGACCCCGCTCGACCGCGGCCTGGCCCGCGAGGCGGTGCACCAGCAGGCCTGGGATCCGGTCTTGCGCCGCGGCCTGGGGTGGGCGCTCAAGACGACCGGCGAGAACTCGTGCGGGACGCGGATGAGTGCGGACACCTTCGGCCACACCGGCTTCACCGGGACGAGCGTATGGGCGGATCCGCAGCGCGACCTGAGCGTCGTGCTGCTGACCAACGCCGTGCACTACGGTCGCGGTGACCTGCGCGCGGTGCGCGCGGCGGTCTGCGACGCGGCCGTCGCCGCGGTGGACGCCGCATGAGGATCGCCGGCGCCATCTCGGGCACCTCGCTCGACGGGATCGACGTCGCGATCTGCAGCGTCGAGCCCGACGGCGCCGGGGTGCGCGTGGCCTGCGAGCGCTTCGCCACCGTGCCGTTCGACGAGCACCTGCGCGCGCGCATCGTGGCCGCCTATCCGCCGGCGCGCGTCGACGCGCGCGTGGTGTCGGCACTGCACGCCGTCGTCGGCGAAGCGTTCGGCGAGGCGATCGCGCGGGTCGCCGGCGAGACGGCGCTCGACGCGGTCGCCTCGCACGGCGTGACGCTCGCGCACGACGGCGACGCGCACCACTCGCTGCAGATCGGCGACCCGTTTCGCATCCGCGAGCGCGTCCGCGCGACGGTGATCAGCGACTTTCGCTCGGCCGACACGGCCGCGGGCGGGAGCGGTGCGCCGCTCGTTCCGGCGGTCGACCGGCTCTTGTTCGGCGCGCACGCGCCGTGCGTCGCGCTCAACGTGGGCGGCATCGCGAACCTCACCGTGCTGCCCGACGGCATCGCGTTCGACTGCGGCCCGGCCAACTTGCCGCTCGACACGTACCTCGCGCTGCGCACCGGCGGCGCGCAGCGCTACGACGCCGGCGGCGCGCGCGCGCTGGCGGGCAACCCCGACAGCGCGCTGCTCGACGAGCTGCTGGCCGATCCGTACTTCGCGCAGCCGCCCCCGAAGTCGACCGGGCGCGAGCGCTACGGCGCGGCGTACGTCGCGGCACTGCGGCCGCGACTCGACGCGCTGCCGCTGAACGACGCGCTGGCGACGCTGGCCGCGCTCACGGTGCGCACGGTGGCCGGCGCCGTGCGCGCGCACGCGCCCGACGCGCGGCTGCTGATCGTCGCCGGCGGCGGCGTGCACAACGCGGCGCTGTTCACCGGTTTGCAGGCGCAGCTGGCCGGCGTACGCGTCGCGAGCGCGGCCGCGTTCGGCGTCGATCCCGACGCCAAGGAAGCGATCGCGTTCGCGGTGCTCGGGCACGAGACGCTGCACGGGCGGCCCGGCAACGTGCCCAGCGCGACCGGCGCGCGCGGCCCGCGCGTGCTCGGGACGATCGCGCCGTTCGCGCGCTGAGCGGCAAGGACGGGCTCGGACCGCGCCGGAAGGCGGCGGGATGATCGTGATCGGGGTCGACGCCGGCGGTTCGCAGACGCACGCGGCGTCGGCGCAGGACGGGACGCTCGTGCGCGAGGCGCGCGGGCCGGCGGCCAACCCGAGCGCGCTCGGGATGGATGCCGCGGCGGCCGCCATCGTCTCGACGATCCAGGACGTGCTGGCCGGCGCGGCGCCCGCGGCGATCTACGTCGGCGCCGCCGGCGCCGGCCGTCTCGCCATCGCCGCGGCGCTGCGCGCGCAGTTGGCGACGGTCTATCCGGCCGCCCGGCTACAGGTCGGCGACGACGCGTCGATCGCGCTGCGCGCCGCGATCCCCGACGGCGACGGCGCGGTGCTGATCGCCGGAACCGGCTCGATCGCGTACGCCGAGCGCGGCGGGAACGCGCACCGCTTGGGTGGTCTGGGATGGCTGGCCGGGGACGAAGGCGCGGGGTTTTGGATCGCCCTGCAAGCCGTCAAGCTGTACGGCCGCGTCCTGGACGCTCGCGCGCCGCGCGACGAGACGACCGATCTGGTCGCGGCGGCGCTCGACGCGCCCGATCGCGATCGCTATCTGGCCGCGCTCTACGACGCGCCGCTGCGACCCGCAACGCTGGCGGCGCTCGCGCCGCGCATCATCGCGCTCGCCGGCGCGGGCAACCGCGCGTCGACGAAGATCGTGCAGCAGGCGGCGCTCGAGTTGGGCGACCTCGCCAAGGGCATCCTGCGCGCCGCCGGGTTGACCGACGCGCCGCGCATCGCCCTGGCCGGCGGCCTGTTGCGGGAGAACAGCCTGCTCTCGTTCTTGCTCGAGACGCGGTTGAACGGCGACGTGCCGGGCGTCGAGATCGTCAAAGGCGGCGACGAAGCGGTGCACGGTGCGCTGCGCCTGGCCGCGCGCATGGCCGGATGAGCGAGCTGCCGTCGACGGAGGCCGTCGACCCCGCCACCGCGAGCATCGATCGGCTCGAGGGCACGCAGCTGGCGCGCACGCTGCTCGAGACGCACCGCGCGGCGGTCGACGCGGCGGTCGCCGCGGCGGACGCGGTGGCGGCCGCGACCGACGCCGTCGTCACGGCGCTGCGCGGCGACGGACGCGTCGTGCTGGTCGGGGCGGGGACGAGCGGACGGCTGGCGGTCCTCGACGCCGCCGAGCTGCCGCCGACGTTCGGGGCCGATCCGGCGCGCGTGCAAGCGCGCATCGCCGGCGGCGAGGCGGCCTTGCGCCGCGCGGTCGAAGGTGCGGAGGACGACGCGGCGGCCGGCGCGCACGCGGTCGCCGACGTCGGCGCGCACGACGTCGTGATCGGGATCTCGGCCAGCGGCGGCGCGCCGTTCGTGCGCGCCGCGCTGCAGGCCGCGCGCGCGCGCGGCGCGCGCACAATCGCGATCGTGAACGCGCCCGCGACCCCGTTGGCGGCCGCTGCCGACGTCGCGATCGTCGCCGTCAGCGGCGCCGAGCCGATCGCCGGCTCGACCCGTCTGCGCGCGGGCACGGCGCAGAAGATCGTGCTCAACGCCATCTCGACCGGCGCGATGATCCGGCTGGGGAAAACCTATCGCAACCGGATGGTCGATCTGGTCGCGACCAACGCCAAGCTGCGCGCGCGCGCCGAACGGCTGGTCCGCGAGCTGGCCGGCGCGCAGGTCGATGCGCCGGCGCTGCTCGCGGCGGCGGGTGGCTCGGTGAAGGTCGCCATCGTGATGGCCCGTCGCGGCGTTGATCGCGCCGCGGCCGAACGTCTGCTGGCGCAGAGCGACGGCCGGTTGGCGGCCGTCATCGAAGGTCGAGCGTGACGGCCAGCGCGCCGCGCTCGGCGTAGCCGAGCAGCGCGAAGAGCGCGCGCAACCCGGCGTCCGGCGGCACGACCGCTTCCATGCGCACCACCTCGAGCTGCGCCAAGCGGCCGCGCAGCGTCGCCAGCAGCGCCGAGCCGATGCCGCGGCCGCGGTGCTCGGGATCGACCCACAGGTCGCGCAGCTCGGCGGTCAGCCCGCGTTCGGTCGAGATCGCGAACGCGACCGAGACGCAGCCGGCCGCCACGCCGTCGTCATAGGCCAGCCAGACGAAGCCGTAGTCGGGCCGCTCGATGAACAGTGCGAGCGCGTCACCGAGCGCGGCCTGGTCGGAACGGAAGGACGACATCAGCGCGAAGGCGTCGAAGCGTTCCGGGCTGGCCATGGTGCGGCACTCGATCACGAGAGGACTTCCATCACGATGACGTTCGACTTGCTCCGCCGTTCGCTTCTCGCCCTGTCCGCCGGCGCGCTGGCGCTGACGGTCGTCCCCGCCGCGGCGGGAGCGCAGGACGCCGCGCCGCCCGGCGGCAAGTGGCGCGACTGCCACGGCTACGTGCGCCACGTCTCCGACACCAACATCCGCGTGCACTGCATCGACGGCGTGCCGGCCGACCTCTCGTTCTTGTACGCGCCCAACTACCGCGCGCTGTTCGAAGACGGCAAGAGCGAGCAGACCAAAGCCCTCACGCCCGGTACGCCGGTCCACATCGTGTTCACCCAATCGCTGGGCGTGCGCAAAGCGGTGAAGATCTACATCATGAACGCGCACGGTCACGGGATGTTCGGGTTCGGCAGCTAGCGTGCTCGCGGCGCTGGCATCGTCGCTGCTGGCGTTGACGGTCGTCGTCGTCCCGCTCGACGATCGTCCGGTCACCGCGCAGCTGCCGGTGCTGCTGGGCGCGATCGCCGGCGTGCGGGTGGCGGAGCCGCCGCCCGCGCTGCTGGGGCGCTATCTGCGGCCGGGCGATCCCGATGCGATCCTGCGCTGGCTGCGCACCGACGCGCCGCGCGACGCGCGCGCCTACGTCGTCTCGAACGACATGATCGCCTACGGCGGCTTGGTCGCCTCGCGTATCCCGCAGACCTCGGGCGCGCAAGCGGAAGCGCGCGTCGCGGCGCTGGCTGCGTTCCGGCTCACCCACGGCGACGCGTCGTTCGCGCTGTTCGGGACGGTGATGCGGCTCGCGCCGACGGGGATTCCGGCGCTCGGCGACGCGGCGTCGTTCCCGTTCGCGGGCGAGGTCTGGCCCCGTCTGCAGCAATACGCGAACCTGCCCGACCCGCCGCTGACCGACGCCGATCGCGCCACGGCCGCGCGCTTGCGCGCGCAGTTGGGACCCGATCTCGAGGCGTATCTCGCGGCGCGCGCGCGCGACCGCGACGTCGATCTGTTCGCGCTCGGCGAGGCGGCGCAGGGACGCTTCGACCGGGTGGTGCTCGGCCAGGACGACGCCGGACCGGTCGGCTTGCACCTGCGCGACTTGGCCGCGTTGCGCGCCTACGCGGCGCGCTGGGTGCCGCCCGGTCGCGCGGCGATCGAGCCGGGTGCCGACGAGCTGGGGATGGCGCTGCTGGCCGCCGCGCTGGCGCGCCAGGCGGCGTTCGTGCCGCGCGTGCGGGTGATCTATTCGCGCGCCGACGGCGGGGGCGTCAACGACCCCATCGAGTTCGCGCCGGTCGCCACCTCGATCGGCTCGCTGATCCGCACCTGCGGCGCGGTCGAAGTCGATGCGCCCGACGCGCCGGCCGACGTCGAGCTGTTCGTCAAGGTACCGGCCACCGGCGAGGCCGACGAGCACGCCTTCGTCGACCGCATCGCGCACGACGCGACCGCCGCCGGAGCGCCGCTGGCGGCGCTCGCCGACCTCTCGTTCCTGGTCGCCGACGACTACGCGCAGCAGCGGCAGCTGATGCGCGATCTGATCGCGCGCGGCGTCGCCGGCCGCGTCGGCGCCTTCGCGTCGTGGAATACGGTCGCCAACACCGTCGGCACCACGTTGCCCGAGGCCATCGCGGTGCTGGCCGGCAAGCGCATGGGCACGTACGACCCGACCGCGCACGCGCGCTTCACGCTGATGCGATACGTCGACGACATCGCCTTCCACGACGACGTGCGGCCGCGGCTCAACACCGACCTCGACGCGCAGGGCGTGGACGACCACACCTACTTGCTGCCGGGGACGGCCGGCGCGACCGCCGACGAGAACCGCACCCTGCTCTGGCGCGACGGCCTGGCGCTCTTGCACCAGATCGAGCCGCAATTCCGCGACGCGGGCTTCACCATCACGCTGCCCTGGGACCGCACCTTCGAGACGGAGCTCGACCTTCGGCTGACGCCCAACCTTTGAGGGCGGCGGCTCGGGCGAAGCCCGAACGCGAAGGCTTCGGCGGGAGCCGAAGCCACTTCACGGGTCGGCGATGCCGGTCGTCTCGGTGATCCCGACTTGCTCGTACGGCGTGAGCTCGTTGTGCGCGCTGACTTCCTCGAAGGTGATGGTCGTGTCGTAGCACGTGTCGCCGCTGTCCTGCATCGGTCCGAGCGCGGTCTCGCGGTCGATGTACGAACCGCCTTCCCACTGTCGGAACTCGACCAGCCACGGCGTGGCGCTGAACGGCAGGCCGTTGCCGATCCCCGACACCTTGGCGCGCACGACGTCGAACGTCTTCATGTCGATCCACAGCTCGCGCAGCCGGTAGCGATTGGGGTCGCGCAGCGGCGTCAGCCCCAGGTGGTAGAGGTGGACGTTGCCTTCGGTGACGTTCCCCAGATTCACGACCGTGTAGGTGCGCGCGATGACGGCCGTGCTGCCGATGTGCGGCAGATACGGTTTGGTCGTCGAGATGTCGACCAGATCTTGCGTCTGCGAGACCGGCGGCGCGTTGAGCGAGATGCCGAAGTCTTGATTGATCGCGAAGGTGACCTGGCCGAGCACGTCGGCGCTGGTGGCCGCGTTCATCGTCAGCCCGGTGCCCAGGATGTTGCCGCCGCCTTTGGTCGGCGCGGGCACGTTCTGCACGCCGCTGCTCCCGCCCGCGATCCCGATGTTGATCCCGGTCGGCGTCGGCGGGTGTGCTTGCTCCTCGCGGCTGATGCCGTGGGTGAAGACGAGCCGCTTTTGCAGGTCCTCGACGGTGTCCCACGAGCGGATGACCGGCACGTTGCCGTCGCGATACCGCACGACCGCGGTATAGCTCGCGTAGCGCGGATAGCCGCTGCTGGTGCGTTCCTTGCGCGCGGCCAGGAAGATCGCGTCGGGATCGGTCAGCGTGGTCTGCACGGCGGCGCCGCTCGTCGTCGCAGCCGGCGTCGTGTCGGCGGCGCGTGCGACGGTCGCGCTGCCGAGCAGCACCGCCAGGGTCAGGGCAAGCGCCGTCGGCGAGGTTCCTGAACGCATCACCTCGGAGAACGGCCTGCTTCGGCCGCCGGTTCCGCATGGCCGCCCGGTTGACAGAGCTCGATCAGGACGCCGCCGGTCGATTTCGGGTGCAGGAACGCGATCGTGTTGCCGTGCGCACCGCGCCGCGGCTGCTCGTCGATCAGGCGGACGCCGGCGTCGCGCAGGCGCGCCAGCTCGGCGCGGATGTCGCCGACGCGGTACGCGGTGTGGTGGAGCCGCGAATCGGCCTCGCCGCGGAAGCGCGCGACCGGCGAGCTCTCGTCGAGCGGCCGGAGCAGCTCGATGATCGCATCCCCGCTGCGCAGACCGACCGCCTCGATCCCCTGGTCGGCGACGATCTCGCGGTACACCTGCGTGAATCCCAGCGTCTGCGTGTAGAGGCGAATCGTGGCCTCCAGATCCTTGACCACGATCGCGACGTGGTCGATGGGGGCGTCGATCAAGCGATTCTCTCCCGAGCCACGTGGGTGCCGAAGACGCTGCGCAGGACGTCGCTGATCTCGCCCAGCGTCGCGCCGGCGTCGACCGCGTCGATCAGGGCCGGCATGACGTTGTCGCGGCCGGCGGCCGCGCGCCGGGCCGCTTCGAGCGTCGCCTCGGTGCGCGCGGCGTCGCGCCGTGCCCGAAAGGCGCGCGTGCGAGCGACTTGGTCGCGTTCGATCGACGGATCGATGCGCTGGATCGGGATCGGCGCGTCGTTGCCGCCGTCGGTGAAGCGGTTGACGCCGACCACGACCTGCTCGCCGCGCTCGATCGCCTGCTGCGCGCGATAGGCCGACTCCCCGATCTGGTCCTGCATCCAGCCGCTCTCGATCGCCGCGACCGCACCGCCCTGCGCGTCGATCTCGCCCAGCAGCTCGCGCGCGCGCTCGATCATCTCGTCGGTCAGCGTTTCGAGGTAGTACGAACCGGCCAGCGGGTCGACCACGTCGGTGACGCCGCTCTCGTAGGCGATGATCTGCTGCGTGCGCAGCGCCACCCGCGCCGACTGCGCGGTCGGCAGGCCCAGCGCTTCGTCCTGGCCGTTGGTGTGGAGCGATTGCGTCCCGCCCAGTACCGCGGCCAGCGCCTGCAGCGCGACCCGCACGACGTTGTTCTCCGGCTCTTGCGCGGTGAGCGTCGAGCCGCCGGTCTGGGTGTGGAAGCGCAGCATCTGCGAGCGTTTGTCGCGCGACCCGAACTCGTCGCGAACGATCTGGGCCCACAGCGTGCGCGCGGCGCGGAACTTGGCGACCTCTTCGAAGAAGTCGTTGTGCGCGTTCCAAAAGAACGAGATGCGCGGCGCGACGACGTCGACGTCGAGCCCCGCCTGCTGGGCGGCGCGCAAGTACGCCTTCGCGTTGGCCAGGGTGAACGCCATCTCTTGGAGCGCGGTCGAGCCGGCTTCGCGGATGTGATAGCCCGAGATCGAGATGGTGTTCCAGTTCGGCACCTGCTGCGCGCAGTACGCCATCACGTCGGTCACTAGCCGCATCGACGGCTCGGGCGGGAAGATGTAGGTCCCGCGCGCGACGTACTCCTTGAGCACGTCGTTCTGGATCGTGCCGCCGAGCCGCTCGAACGGAATGCCGCGGCGGCGCGCGACGGCCAGCACGAACGCCAGCAGGATCGACGCCGGCGCGTTGATCGTCATCGACACCGTCACCTGATCGAGCGGGATGTCGGCGAACAGCGTCTCGACGTCGGCGATGGTGTCGATCGCGACGCCGACCTTGCCGACCTCGCCGCGCGCCGGTGTCGCGTCGGAGTCGTAACCGAGCTGGGTGGGCAAGTCGAACGCGACCGAAAGGCCGGTCACGCCGTTGGCGAGCAGGTAGCGGTAGCGCTCGTTGGACTCGGCGGCCGTCGCGAAGCCGGCGTACTGCCGCATCGTCCACAGCCGCCCGCGATACATGTCGCGCCGGATGCCGCGGGTGAAGGGGAAACTGCCGGGCGGGGCGCGCCGGATCGGCGGGTCGACGGGCTCGTAGAACGGCTCGAGCGGGATGCCGCTGGCGTTCAGGTCGCGGGTGGCCACCCGGAGGCGTTCGTCAGCCGTGCCGGACGAACCGCCAGGTGAACCACACCCCGAGGACGACCGCGCCGATGAAAGTGATCCCGATGGCGGCCAGCTCGGTGACGACGCCGGCCAGGGAGTAGCCGCCGCACAGCGCCGCGATCCCGGCGACGGCCGCCAGCATCAGCCGCTGGAACGGGTTCGAGGCCTTCCCGGCCAGCGCTTGGACCTCGGCCAGGACGTCGCCCGGGTCCCAGCCGGCGGTTGGGATGATCTCCGCGATCCGGCCGTTCGGGTTGACCAGCACCAAGTCGTCTTGGTGGATGTAGTGCCCGGGCCCGTCCTGCAGCGAGGAGACCTCGAAGGCGTCCAGCAGCGCCTTGACCTCGGAGCCCTCGCCGGTCAAGAGCGACCAGCGGGCCGGATCGGCGGCGAACTGGGCGCCGTAGCGCTTGAGGACCGAGGGCGAGTCGAAGGTCGGGTCCAGGCTCACCAGCGCCAGGTGGGTGTCGCGCGGGTCGATGTGGTGCTGCAGGTAGGCGAACTTGCCGCTGATGGCGGGGCAGATCGCCAAATCCGGACAGCGCGTGTAGACGAAGCTCAGCACCAGCGACTTGCCGCGCCAGTCCGCGAGATGGCGGACGACGCCGTCCTGATCGACCAGGGTCCGGTCGCCGAGCAGATCGCCGCGGTTGAGGTGACGCACGGTCAGCGAGCCCGGCAGTCCGGCGACGAAGGCGGTCGCCGCGCGGACGGCCGTCAGCCGGCGGCCCATCAGCAGGCCGTCGATCTCCGTCCCCGGCGCCAGGCGCGCTGCCGACGCGGGCGTCACCGCCCAGCGGTACGTTCCGGCGGGCAGCTCGCCGGTCACGCCGGCGCTGCGCACGACCAGCTGACCGCGCTCACCGGCCCCGAGCACGGTTGCGTGGATGGGAACCACGCCCGCCGCGCTGGCCGGAGCGAGCGCCGACAACGGTCCGAGGGCGACGAAGGCAAGCAACGCCGCAACGGGAGAGATGCGCACTATGACGTTTACCGTACCCGGATTCGCGGCGAACGGGTACGACTACGGTATGTCGGTTCGGCGCCGTGTCCTCACGCGTGCGGCGAGCGCCCTGGTCGCGCTCGCGCTGAGCGCGTGCGCGCACGCCGCGCCGCATTTCAACGGGACCACGCTCACCCCGAAACCGGCCTACGATTTCACGCTGACCGATCAGAACGGGCGGCCGTTCTCGTTGGCGAGCGAACGCGGCCGCGAAGTGGTCCTGTTCTTCGGCTATACGCACTGTCCGGACGTGTGCCCGGCCACGATGGCGCAGCTGGCGCGCGTCGACCGCGGGCTCTCGGCGGCGCAGCGCGCGCGCGTGCAGGTCCTGTTCGTCACCGTCGACCCGCAGCGCGATTCGCCGCCGGTCATGAAACGCTACGTCGCGCTGTTCGATCCGTCGTTCATCGGCTTGACCGGCAGCGAGGCGCAGCTGGATCCGGTGTTCGCCGCTTATCACGTCTGGCATCAAAAGCTGCCGGGCACGAAGGCCAGCGGATATCTCATGGCGCACAGCGGATCGGTCTACCTGATCGACCCGGCCGGCGAGCTGCGCGTGCTGCACGACTGGACCGATCCCGCGCCGGCGATCGCGTCGGACGTCAAGGAGCTGCTTGGATGATCGCCCCGCTGCTGTTGGCCGCCATTACCGTCGTGGGCGCATGGTCACGCCCCGCCGTCGACACCGGCGTCGTCTACGCGACGATCCGCAACACCGGCTCGCGCCCCGTCGCGCTGGTCGGCGCGAGCACGCCGCGCGCGAGCAGCGTCGAGCTGCACGAATCGACGACGATGTCGAGCGGCGCGATGAAGATGCAGGGGATGACGATGCCCGCGATGGGGATGCACCCGGTCAGCCGCATCGTCATCCCGGCGCATGGCTCGGTGACGCTCAAGCCGGGCGGCTACCATCTGATGCTGCTCGGATTGCGCGGCACGCTGGCGGCGGGGCAGCGGATTCCGCTGACGCTGCGGTTCGCGGGCGCACCGCCCGTCTCGACGCTGGTTCCCGTCGAGACGCGCGCTTTCTAGTGCGATGATCGCCAACGCATGATGCGGGCGCTGCTGCTGGCGGCGCTGGTCGCGACGCTCGGCGCGTCCGCGCCGCCGGCGACCGTCACGCTGAGCGGGCAGTTCGTGCGCGGCGCATCGATCGGCCTCGCCGATCTGGCGGCGATGCCGCGCACCCAGGTCACGGCGAGCGAACACGACGGCAGCACCAGCCACTACGCCGGGGTGACGCTCGCGGCGCTGCTTCGCCAAGCCGGAGCGCCGGTCGGCGACGCCGCCAAGGGCCTCGCGGCGCGCTCGTACCTCACCGTAACCGGCTCCGACGGATACGTCGCCGCCTACTCGCTGAGCGAGTTGGACACCACGGCGGCGAGCTGCGCGCCGATCTTGGCCGACACGCGCGAGGGGGCGCCGCTGCCGGCGGCGAGCGGCCCCTTTCGGGTCGTCGCGCCGTGCGACCGTGTCCAGGCGCGCTGGGTCCGCAACGTCGTCGCGCTCACGGTGGGCACCCTGCCCGGGCCGCCGATCAAGCCGATGAAGGACTGATGTAAGCCGGACTACGGAACGATCCGGCGCCGCCGCGGTATCGTTACCGGTACGATGCGACGTTCCACGCTCTTGGCCGGCCTGGCCGCTCTGGGTGCCCTGCGCGCCGTGCCGGCGCGCGCCGCGCTGACGCTGGTGACCCACACCGACGCGGAGTGGCGCAAGCTGCTCCCGCCGCAGACGTACTGGGTCATGCGTCAGGCCGGGACGGAACAGCCGTTCTCGAGTCCGCTCGACGAAGAGAAGCGGCGCGGGACGTATGTCTGCGCGGCGTGCGCGCTGCCGCTGTTCTCCTCGAAGACGAAGTTCGACAGCGGGACCGGCTGGCCGAGCTTCTGGGCGCCGCTGCCGGGCGCGATCGCGACCAAGAGCGACACCTCGGACCTCATGGTGCGCACCGAAGTGCACTGCGCGCGCTGCGCCGGCCACCTCGGCCACGTCTTCGACGACGGTCCGCAGCCGACCGGCCTGCGCTACTGCATGAACGGCGTCGCGCTCAACTTCCGTCCCGCTGCGGATCGAGCGTAGCCGAACGCGGCGGCTGCGGCGCGGCCGAAGCCACTAGATTTGGAAGTCGAGGAAGTCCTGATCCATCGAGCGGCCCGGCATCTGACCGGGCTGGCGGCCGACGACCTTCGCCGGTACGCCCGCGACGGTCGTGTACGGCGCGACCGGGCGCAGCACGACGCTGCCGGCGGCGACCTTCGCGCCTTCGCCGACGACCACGTTGCCCAGCACCTTCGCGCCCGCCGAGAGCAGGACGCCACGCCCGATCTTGGGGTGGCGGTCGCCGCTCTCTTTGCCGGTGCCGCCCAGCGTGACGTTGTGCAGAATCGAAACGTCGTCGCCCACGACGGCGGTCTCGCCGATGACGACGCCGGTCGCGTGATCGACGAAGATCGCGCGCCCGATGCGCGCGGCCGGATGGATGTCGACGGCGAACGTGTCGGAGACGCGACCTTGCAGATAGAGCGCCAGTGAGCGGCGATCGCTGGTCCACAGGTGGTGCGCGACGCGGTACCACTCGAGCGCGCTGTAGCCCTTGGCGTACAGGAACGGCGTCACGTGGTCGGGATAGGCGGGATTGCGCTCGACGCTGGCGGCCAGGTCCAGCGCGGCGGTCTCGACGATCGCGGGATCGGCCGCGAACGCGTCGTCGGCGAGCGTCATCAGGCGCGGCGCATCGAGGTCGGCGTCGGCCAGCTTGGCGGCGAGCACGGCGGCGAGCGCTTCGCCGAACGAGGCCGGCCCGAGGATCGAGCGCCGCAGCAGCGGGGCCAGGAACGGTTCGGCGGCGGCGATGCGCTCCGCGTCGGCGCGCAGCACGTCCCAGACCCGCGCGGTCGCGGATCCGTCGGGTGCCGTCCGCAGAGCGGTCTCTCCCAGCGTCATGCCGCCTGTGACCGCGCCGCCGGGGCCGTTCGTTTCAGAGCGCGGTGCTGACCCGCCGGTCGATCCGGTGCCGTTCGTCGCTGAACAGCGGCGAGGAGATGAGGAAATCGGCCGTCGCACGGTTGCATGCGATGGGGACGTTGTAGAGCACCGCCAGACGCAGCAGCGCTTTGACGTCGACGTCGTGGGGCTGCGAGGAGAGCGGGTCCCAGAAGAAGACGATCAGGTCGATCTTGTGCTCGACGAGCATCGCCCCGACTTGCGCGTCGCCGCCGAGCGGTCCCGAGAGCAGCAGCTCGACCGGCAGCGCCGTCGCCTTGGCGACTTGCGAGCCGGTCGTTCCGGTCGCCACGAGCTCGCAGCGCGCCAGCGTTCCCCGGTTGAAGAAGGCCCACTCGGTCAGGTCGTCTTTGCGGGCGTCGTGCGCGATCAGCGCGATGCGCGGCGCCCCGCCGCGGTGGCGCGGATTGGCGTCCATGCCCCCATCCTAAGCGGATCGCGCTGGAGATGCGAGCGCACGCGCCCGGCGCGCGCAACGAGGATTCTTTCAGCCGCGCGCGGCCGCGACGGTTGCACGCACGCCGTCATCGTAGGGCGTCTTGCGGATCGGTCCGAGCAGCGCGTGCAACGCGGAATCGTCGAGCACCACCGGGTCGGTGGCCAGATAGTACATCTCGACCAGCTCGCGCACGACGCCGTTGAACAGACCGAATGTGCGCAGCATCATCGCGTTCATGCCGAGCGTCCGGACCGGTTTGCCGGTGCTGCGCGCGACGCGATCGATCATCGCCCGTGTCGTCGTCGTGCCCGCGCCGCCCAGGTGCCAGACGTGTCCCCACGCACGCGGCTCGTCGACGAGCCGCACGACGACCGCACCGACGTCCGGCACGTAGATGTACTCGTGCGGCGTCTCGCGCGGGCCGATCACCGCGGCCATCTTCCCGTTCGCGCCGTTCGTGAACAGCTCGCCGAGCAGGCTCTTCTCGACGCCCGGCCCGTAAAAATCGGGCAACCGCAGCACGGCGCCGCGGATCCGGCCCGCGCGATCGGCGTCGAGCAGCAGATCCTCTTGCGCCTTGCGCATGCGGCCTTTGAACGTGTGCGGCTCGCGCGGATGGTCTTCGCGCACCGGCGTCGTCCGCGGGCGCCCGTAGGGATAGACGGTGCCGATCAGCAGCATGTCGCGCACGCCCGCGGCGATCGCGCCGTCGAGCGTCGCCCGCATCAGCACCGGATGCTGCGCGAACTGCGTGTAGTCGACGCCGACCAGATACACGATGGTCTCGACACCCTGCGCCGCCGCGCGGACCGAGGCCGGGTCGGCCGGGTCCCAGGCGACGATCTCGGCCAGCGGATCGCCGCCGAAGGTGCGCGCCAGTGCGGCGGCATCCCGCCCGACCACGCGGTACGGCCGTCCGTCGGCACGCAGCACCGCCGCGATGCTCCGCCCGATGGCCCCATTGGCTCCCCAGAGTGCGATCGTGCCCATGACTGCCTTTCTCGTTTATCGAACGATAGACAAATATCGAACGCTGTTCATTTTAAGAACTGCGTTCAGTATACGTTGACCGTTCGGCTTGTCAAGGGCTATACTCGCCCCGATGGCCAGCACCGCGCCCCGCGAGCGTCGCCGCGTCGCCCTGCGAGAAGCGATCTTGGAGGCGGCTCGCGGCCTGCTGCGCAGCGAGGGCCTGCGGGCGCTCACCATGCGGCGGATCGCCGAGGCGGTCGACTACGCGCCGGCTTCGCTCTACTCGCACTTCGGCAGCCGCGAGGCGCTGCTGGCCGAGCTCTGCCGCGCGGGAATGGCGGGTCTGCGGGCGGCGCTCGAACGCGCCGTGGCCGGGATCGACGACCCCTACGCGCGGCTGGCGGCCGCCGGCCGGGCCTACCTGCAGTTCGCCCTCGACGAGCCCGACGTCTACCGTCTGATGTTCATGGAGGACGCGGCGATCACCAAGGCCGTGTTCGAGCACGTCGAGTGGGAGGACGGCGCCGCCGCGTTGGCGATCGTGGCCGCGCCGTTCGTCCAGCTGCGCGCGGCCGGTGCGCCGTTGCCCGCCGACGATCCGGCCCGGCTGACCGATCTGTTCTTTGCCGCCGTCCACGGCGTGGCCAGCCTGCGGCTGGCGTGCCCGTCGATCCCGGCGACCGACGACGCCGCGCTGATCGCGACCGCCGTCGACGCGATCGCCGGCCGCGCGGTCAGGGCGTCCGGAAGAGCGGCAGCATCGGCTTGACGCCGCGATCGCTCGCGGCCGCCAGCCCCAGGTATTGGTGGATTCCGAACGCGTCCTCGATCGTGCGCAGCAGCGAGTAGTGATTGTACGGCGTCGCGTCGACCACTCCACGCGGGCCGTGGTTGGTGATGACGATCGTCGGGATGCGGCCGCCGCCGAAGTTCGAGACCGCGTTCGGCGTCACGCCGCAGCAGCCGTCGCGCGCGGGTGAGTCGCTCTCGTCCCACGTGACCACGATCGCGACGTTGTCGCCGGACGCCCACAGCGGTGAGCCGATGATCGTGTTGACGACGTTGACGGCCCAGTTGTCGCCGCGCCGGATCAGCGGCCCGATCGGGTCGAAGGTGCAGTCGGCCGGCACGTTCGCGCCCGCGCTCATCCCGTGCATGTCGTCGCACAGGTTGCCCACGATGTAGCCGAAGCTCGGCGCGGTGCCCGCGTCGAGGTCCGCTTGCAGCGCGTCGAGCCCGACCAAGTGCTCGTTACGGCGCGGGTCGGCGACGACGGACCGGAAGTTGATGAAGCCGGCGTGCTTCGAGACGTACCAGGGCGGGGCGTCGGTCTCGCTCGCGCCGGTCACCGCCAGCGAACCGGTCGCGGGGATGCTCTCGTAGTATCCCTTCCACGTCAGGCCCGCGCCCGTGAGCTGCGTCGCCAGGTTGGGCGCGTCGATCAGGTGCGGCGCGTAGCCGGGATCGTTCGTTCCGTGACAGTGCGGATCGTCGGTGCCCGGCTTGCAGTAGTACGCGTCGTCGTCGTGCAGCCCGAACGTCGAGCCGCTCAGCATCGCGACGTAGTTCGGCTCGCTGGGATGGACTTCGGCGTACATCGCGCTGGCCGTGCCGTACCGCGAGGCCAGCGCGCTCAGGCCCGGTGCGTCGGCGGCGCCGACGATCTGGTCGGCGTCCTTGTTTTCGTCGACGATGACGAAGATATGGCGATAGCGCGGGACGGCGAGGTCGTCGGGCGTGGGGCCGCCGGCCGCGAGGGACGGTACCGAGGCGGTGGCCGCGAGCGCGAGGACGGCGAGGGCAGCGGGAAGGCGCATCGCCAGGAGGGTTGTCGGGCCGAGACGGCTGACCTTCCAGCCTCGTGGGACTGCTCGACGGAAAGACCATCCTCGTCACCGGCATCGCCAATAAGTGGTCGATCGCCAGCGGCATCGCGCACCGGCTGCACGAGCACGGCGCCAAGCTCGTGCTGACCTACCAAGGCGAACGGGTCGAGAAAGCGGTGCGCCAGCACGCCGACGAGCTGGGCGGCGCGCCGGTGTTCGAATGCGACGTCACCAGCGACGCGTCGCTGCGCGCGCTGGCCGACGGGGTCGGGAAGCTCGACGGGTTCGTCCACTCGATCGCCTTCGTGAAGAAAGAAGATCTCTCGGGCACGGTCTACGAGACCTCGCGCGACGGCTTCCTGATGTCGATGGACGTCAGCGCGTACTCGCTGATCGCGCTCGCGCAGCACCTCGAGCCGAACCTCAACGACGGAGCGTCGATCATGACGCTCACGTACCTGGGCGGCACGCAGATCGTGCCGAACTACAACATCGCCGGCATCGCGAAAGCGGCGCTCGAGTCGATCGTGCGTTATCTCGCCTACGATCTGGGGGCGCGCGGCATCCGCGTCAACGCGATCTCGGCCGGTCCGATCTCCACCGCCTCCTCGCGCCAGGTCGGCGGCTTCTCGCAGATGCCGGCCAAGGTCGCGGCCGCCTCGCCGCTGCGCCGCAACGTCACCGCGCTCGACGTCGGCAACGTCGCCGTCTACCTGGCCTCCGCGCTCTCTTCGCAGATCACCGCCGACGTTCACTTCGTCGACGCCGGCTATCACGCGATGGGCATGTATCCCGACACGGCCAAGGCCTGATGCGCGTACCGACCGCCGACGAGCTGGCCGCGATCGCGGCCGCGTACCTCGTCGTCACGCGCTCCGCGGTGACGGCGGCGCCGCCGTCCGTGCCGCGCTGGCGCTTGGCGGGACGCCTGCCCGGCGCCGTGCCGGAGATGGTGCGCGCCGCCGCGCGCGCGCGCTCGCGCTGGACGCTGGCGGGACGGCTCGATGGCTGAGCCGCCGTTCCGCAAGATCCTGGTCGCCAACCGTGGCGAGATCGCGATCCGCGTCATGCGCAGCGCGAAAGAGCTGGGCTGCGCGACCGTGGCGGTCTACTCCGACGCCGACCGCGATGCGCTGCACGTGCGCTACGCCGACGAAGCGTACCATCTCGGCGCCGCGGCGCCCTCGCAGTCCTACCTCGACGTCGAGAAGATCCTCGCCGTCTGCGCGCGCGCCGGCGTCGATGCCGTCCATCCGGGCTACGGCTTCTTCGCCGAGAACGCCGGCTTCGCGCGGCGCGTGATCGCGGCCGGGATGACCTGGATCGGACCGCACCCCGACGCGATCGACGCGATGGGCGACAAAATTCGCGCGCGCCAAGCGATGGTCGCGGCCGGCGTCCCGGTCGTGCCGGGCGGAACCGATCCGATCGCCGACGCCGGCGCCGCTCGCCTCGCGGCGGAGAAGTACGGCCTGCCGCTGGCGCTCAAGGCGTCGGGCGGCGGAGGCGGTAAGGGCCTCAAGGTCGCGCGCACGGTCGACGAGCTGGAGTCCGCGTTCGCGACGGCGACCCGCGAGGCCAGCGCGTATTTCGGCAACCCGACGATCTACGTCGAGCGCTATCTCGAGAACCCCAAGCACGTCGAGCTGCAGATCCTGGCCGACAAGCACGGCAGCGTGCTGCACGTCGGCGAGCGCGACTGCTCGCTGCAGCGCCGTCACCAAAAGCTGTGGGAAGAAGCCCCCGCACGCATCCCCGAGAACGTGCGCCGCGGGCTGCGCGAGGCCGGCGTGCAAGCCGCCAAGGCGATCGCGTACGACTCGGTCGGCACGATCGAGTGTCTGGTCAGCGGCGACGAGTTCTACTTCCTGGAGATGAACACGCGCATCCAGGTCGAGCACACCGTCTCCGAGGAGATCTCGGGGATCGATCTGGTGCGCGAGCAGATCCTGGTCGCGGCGGGCCGTCCGCTGACGCTCGCGCAAGACGCGATCGACTTTCGCGGCCACGCGATCGAGGTGCGCGTCAACGCCGAGGACCCGGCGCAGAATTTCCGTCCCGCGCCGGGGACCGTCGAGCGTTACCGCGAGCCGGGCGGCTTCGGCGTGCGCGTCGACTCGGCCGCGTATCCGGGCTTCACGATCACGCCCGACTACGACTCGCTGATCGCCAAGCTGATCGTGTGGGCGCGCGACCGCGACGAGGCGCTGGCGCGCCTGGGCCGCGCGATCGACGAGTACGTGGTCACCGGCGTCCCGACCACGCTGCCGCTGCTGCGCGCGCTGGTCGACTACGGCCCGGTACGCGACGCCTCGTACGGCACCGCGACGCTCGAGCCGTTCGCCGCCTCGCTCGGCGCCGCGGCGACCGACGGCGTCGCCGCCGTCCGCGACGCGGACGCGGACGGTGCCGAAACGGGGGCCGACGACGGCACGATTCGCGTCGAGGTCAACGAGCGCATGTTCCGGGTGCGGTTCGTCGATCTGCCGTTGCCGAACGCAAGCCCCGCAGCGGGCGCGGCGCCGCCGCGCACGCTGCCGAAGAAGGGGGGCGGCGCGCGCAGGAACGCGGCCGCGGCCGGCAACGACGTCCTCTCGCCGATGCACGGCGTCGTCGTCGAGCTGCCTCGGGCGGTCGGCGACGCGGTGCAAGAGGGGGACGTGGTCGCGATCATCGAGGCGATGAAGATGATGAACGAGGTTCGCGCCCACAAGGCCGGCACGATCGGCGCGCTGCACGTCGCGCCCGGCGCAACCATCGAAGCCCGCACGCCGCTGCTCACGATCGGAGACGTTGCCGTTCACCCGTGACGCCGACCGAGGGGAACGCAGGACCGGGCGCGTAGCCGCTCGGTAATGGCCGATCTCGTCACGCTGGCGGCGCTGCGCGCGCTCGTCTCGCTCTCCGACCCGCGCCTGTCGCCCGATGGGACGCGCGTCGCTTACGTGCGCACGACCGCCGACGTGCCGCACGACCGCATGGCGCATGCGCTCGTGGTGCAGTCCGCGGCCGGTGGCGCGGCGCGCGTCGTCGACGCGGGGCCGTTCGTCGGCGCGCCGCGCTGGTCGCCCGACGGGACGCGGCTCGCGTACCTGCGCCACGATGCGAAGCACGACGACGATCAGATCGTGGTGGTGCGCCTGGCCGGCGGTGCGGCGGTGACCGTTACCCACGCGCCGCGCGGCGTCGAGCACTATGCCTGGAGCCCGGACGGCCGGCGCTTCGTTTACGACACGCGCGACGCCGAGCCGAACGCGGCCGCCGCGAAGGCGCACGACGATCTGTTCGCGGTCGGCGACGACGGCTTTCTCACCGACCAGCCGCCGACGCCCTCGCACCTGTGGCTGGTGGCGAGCACGGGCGGTGCGGCCCGGCGTCTCACGCACGGCACGTGGAGCGTCTACGAGGGCGTCCCGCCGTTCGCCGGCGGGACCGGCGATCCGTCGTGGTCGCCCGACGGGCGCAGCATCCTGATCGCGACCTCGCCCGACGCGCACGACGCGGTGACCGATCGCTCGACGGTCGCGCTCGTCGACGCGGCGACCGGCGCCGTGCGCGAGCTCGACGCGCCGCGCACCTACGTCTACGAGCCGGCCTTCGCGCCGGCCGGCGGCAGCTTCGCGTACCTGCGCCCACACGGGCCGGGACCGATCAGCGCCTTCGACGCGATCGTCGCCACGCCGACCAGCGCCGGCGTCGATCGCACGAGCGCGCTCGATCGCGACGTGACCTCGCTGCACTGGTCGGGCGACGTGCTCGTCGCGACCATGGTCGACGGCTTGCGCAACGGCGTGCTGGTGATTCCGCCGAGCGGGAAGCCGCGCCGCATCGACGTCGGCGCGCTCTCGGTCGGCGATCTGGATGCCGGACCGCACGGTGAGCTGGCCTTCGTCGGCAGCACGCCGAGCCGGCCGCCCGAGCTGTACGTCGTACGCGCTCCCGGCGCGCGGCCACTGGCGCTCACCGCCGTCAACGCGCGCTTGCGCGCGCTGCGCTACGCGCGCGTCGAGCCCGTGCGCTGGACCGGGCCCGACGGGATGGTGTCGGAAGGCCTGCTGGTGCACCCGATCGGCGAACGGCCGGGCGTCCACTATCCGCTGTTGGTGTGGCATCACGGGGGCCCCGAAGCGGCGGTCGACCTCGGCTACGACGAGGGAACCGACGAGGGGATGCCGATCGGGCAGCTCGGCGCCGCGCGCGGCTGGTACGTGTTCTTACCGAACTATCGCGGCAGCGACGACCTCGGCACCGCGCACGAGCACGCGATCTTCGAAGATCCGGGCGAGGGTCCGATGCGGGACGTCATGGCGGGGCTCGCCGACGTCGAGCATCGCGGTGCGATCGACACCGGCCGCGAGTGCGTCGGCGGCCATTCGTACGGCGGCTACATGACCGGCTGGATCATCGGCCACGACGCGCGCTGGAAATGCGCCGTGATCGGCGACGGCGCCGTCGATTGGCTGCAGGCGTACGACCTCTCCGCCGCCGGCAACCTCGCCTGGACGCGCGATTCGCTGGGCGGCAGCCCGTGGACGAGCGCCGCGATGCTGACGCGCTACCGCGAGGACTCGCCGATCACCTACGCGACGCAGGTCCGCACGCCGACGCTGATCCTCACCGGCCTGGTCGACCAAACGGTCCCGTTCACCGAGTCGTGGACGTACTATCACGCGCTGCGCGACCGCGGCGTTCCGGTCCGACTGATCGCGATTCCGACCGCGCACCACACGCCGCACGACCCGGTCCGCCTGGACGCCTACGAACGCCACATCCTGGACTGGATCGCGGTACACGTTGGCCAGTAACCAAGCGGCTGACTACTACCTTTCGATCGCTCGTGCCATGCACCTGGCATAGCCCGAAGGTATGCTGTCGGCAGGTCGAACGGTCGCAGTCGGGGTTGGACCGGGACCGGTGACGTGAGGTCGGTATGCGAACGAACGAGGGAACGCTTTTCCTCCACTACCCGTGCTTCGACGGACTTGCCTCGGCTGCAATAGCCGCTGAGTACCTCGAGTCTCGCGAAGGCTGGTCGATCGAGGAGGTGCGCTTCGTGAACTACGATCTCGCGAAGACGTGGCTTTCGACGACATTGCCCCCACGCTCGGCCGTCGTCGATTTTCTATATCATCCGGACGCCGTGTTTTGGGCCGATCATCACGCCACGACGTTCCTTTCCGAAGACCTCGAGCACGAGGTCGGTCAGCCCGCTCCCGGCCGAACGCTGCTCTACGATCGAACTAGCCCGTCGTGCGCGATGCTGCTGTGGAGGAAGGTCGGGAAGCCGTCGGCGCTCGCTGACCGATACGCTGCCCTCGCAGCAGCGGCCGATCGTATCGACGCGGCGGTGTACTCCTCCGTCGGCGAGGCGATGTTCGGCTGGGGCGATCCCGCCGCGGAAGTGAACCTGAGCCTGACCGTGTCGGCAGATGCGTCCTATGGAAAGCTGCTGCTGCGGGCGATGCGAACGATGAACGTGGCGGCGATCGCTTCGCTCGACGAGGTGCGTTGGCGTTTGGAGCGTGCGCGCCGGGAGGCCGACGAGGGATTGACGATCATACGGGAGCGCATCCGGATGGTTCACGGGGAGATCGCCGTCACTGATGTGTCGCCCCCCAACGGTGTAAGCGTGAATCGCTACACCCCGTATGCCATTTATCCGGAGGCGCGATACTCGATCACGCTGACGAGGTCGGAGAGCCAAGTCGCAAAGATTACCGCGATGCGAAACCCATGGCGAGAGTTCGCAAGCGTCGACCTCGGCAGTTTGTTCCGCCGATACGGGGGCGGTGGTCACCAGCGCGTTGGCTCGGTCGTGCTGCGGGAGGGCGACGGACGCGATCCTGGAGCGGTCTTATCGGAGCTGACTGAGGAGATCCGGCTCCGCGACGGCGAGGGCTCGAGTTCCGAACGAATGTCCGCATGATCCAGCGCTTTAACTTCTACGATATCTATGGGTATTTGATCCCAGGCTTGGCAGTCGTCGTCGTCCTGTGGTTGCCGCGGGCCATCGTGTCGGGCCAATCGATGGATACGACCGCAGGTGATATCGCGATGGCGCTGGCGCTCGGCTACGTGATCGGCCATTTCGTGCAGAATCTTGCGTCCAATGCGTTTTCCGCGAAATTTGTCAGAGACGCGGACGGCAATCCGGCATATCCGTCGGCGATCGTCTTCGGCAACTTGCAGGAAGACGTTCAGCTTCGCATCGCAAAGCTCGCCTGGGTCTGGTTCGAAATGGACGTGAGCGTCGGGCAACGCGCGAGCGGAGCTGTCCTCGATCGGCGCCAAGCCGTGTTCGATCTGTGCCGGCCGATCGTCAACGCGCGCACGCCGTACGCCGAGCAGTTCCAGGGCCTCTCGACGATGGCGCGCGGGCTCTTTCTGGCGCTGAATCTGGGCGCCGCGGAACTGCTCGGCTGGCTCGTGGGTTCGCTGCACGCGCGGACCTTGAGTGCCGTGCTCGCCGATGCCGTCGCAGCGGCCTTGCTGGCGTCCCTCGTACTCTCCGTTTTTCGTGTGCTTCCCGATCAACCTCGCCGTCGTTTCTTCGACGAGGTGTTTCGAGCCCGTCCCGGTGGGGCTCGCCGGCGGTTCAGCTACAGTGCTTCTCGATTTCGCACCGTCGTCGACGCGGCGCTTCTTGGCCTTCTGGTTCTCATCTTGGTCGGGCTGAGTAGCACGTTCGTGCCCGTTTTCGCGGCGACGTTTCCGCCCGACAGGACCGCGATCTTGGCAGGGTGCTTGATCGCCTGCGTCGCGGTCTCGCTCCGCTTTTTGGCGCTATACTACTACTTCGCCGATCAGTTTGCCCGAGCGGTGTGGAAGAACTTTGCCGTCGAGCCCGTGCCGCGGCCAGCATAGCGTCGCAGAGAGGACCGCGCAACTGCTCGCCGCGTGCCCAGCGGCGAACGTAGCTCAGAGCTGAAGGTGCGCGACCAGCCATGCTGCGACGTCGGCGCGCGTCATCGTCGTCGACGGCCACGGCAGGCTCGAGCCGCCCACGGCGCGCTCAATCTCAGCGTGCTCGAGCGGGCCGACGATGTCGGCGGCGCCGAACGCCAGCGACGCCGGGCGGGTCAGGTAGCCGCGTGCACCCAGCAGGTGCGCGGCACGGAACAGCGCCGCATCGGCCGGCGGCAGATCGCTCCACCAATAGAGCGGGACGCCGGCCGCGAGCAGCGCGTCCTGGAAGACGTGCAACTGCGGCGCTTCGAGTACGGTGCTCGGCGTCATGGCGTGCTTGACGCAGAACGCGGCCAGCGCGCCCGCCGCTTCGCCGATGTTCCACTCGATCGGGTGCACGCGGTACGCCGAGTTCGTGATGTGCGTGACGCCCAGGTTCTTGCAGGCGGGCAGCAGATTCTCGGTGCCGTCGGCCGGCACGAGCGCGCCCAGCGGGATCTGAAAGTGCGCGGGTTGCCGGCCTTCGTAGTCCGGCATCCCGTTGAGCAGGGTGTGCATGTCCAGACGGTACCAGCCGATCCCGCAGGCGTCGGGGAAGAGGGTCGCGCGCGGTGCGTCGCCGACCACGATGTCTTGCTGCCGCACGGTTTTCCGGGCCTTGATCCGGCGCGACTCGCGCACGTACGGCAACGGCGCGACGCCGTCGGGCGTCCCGAAGACCTCGGTCGCGACCCGTACGTTCGGATAGCCGTTGCCCGTGCCGTCGTCGCGCGGGCACGCCGTCTGCAACCAGTAGACGTACGCCAGCGAGCGCGCGCGGGCGGCCAGCAAGACGCTTTGGTCCCGCGCCGGATCGCCGGTCGGAAAGCCCTCTTCGCGATAATCGTTGGAGACGTCGTTGAGCGTGGTCACGTCGTACCGCAGCGAGGGATCGGCGAAGTTCGCCGCGGCGACGAACTGGCGATAGTTGAACAGCGAATCGCCGCCGGTGGCCCGGAAGACGCCGCCGGCGCCGAACTCCATCGCGAACGGCTTCGCGCGCACGATCTCGTCGTAGCCGAGCGGCTTGGGGATGGTGTGGTTCTCGCCCGCGGGACGGCGCTCGACCGCGACCGGCAGCGTGATCGGTTGGATCCACTCCGGATGCGCCGCGTCCGGAGCGGCCGGCTCGCCGAACTCCGTGCGCGCTTCGGCGCCGATCGCATGCGGCGCATCGGCCAAGACGAGCACCTCGCCCAGATCGGTCGCGTCGAGCACGTAACTCGCGGCGAAGCGAACCGGCGCGCCGTCGTACGGCCGCGCGATCACCGCGGCGACGCGCGACCCGTTCGACTCGACCGAGTGCGCCCGCATCCCGGTCAGCACCGTCACCGCCGGCGCGGTCGCACGCAACATCTGCGCGAGGACCAGGTGCGCGACGCGTGGCCCGACGCGCAGGTTGGTCGCGTACCGCGCGTCGACGGCACCGGGCTGGAACGGGTGCAGCGCCTTGCCGGTCGCCGAGAGCGCGAAGCTGCTCGTGTAGTACGCCACCGCGTTCGCGCGAAATTGGGCGTAGAGCGCGGTGCAGCCGGTGCCGCCGGCGATGTACTCCGTCTCGTCGCCGCGCGTCAGCCCCTGGCTGCTGTATTGCCCGCCGATCCACTCGGACGCCTCGAGCAAGCACACCGACGCGCCCATCGCGCTCGCGCGCAACGCCGCCGCGACGCCGCCCAAGCTGGCGCCGACGACGAGGACGTCGAACGTTCGTTCTTCCACGCACCCTCCCGGGCTATCGTACCATCGCGGCCTCCTTCCGCGGGCCGGACGTGATGGTCGACACCGGCAGGTACAAGCCCGTCAGGTTCAGGATCGGCATCGGCTGTTGGGTCAGATCCGACATGAGGGTCAGGTCGAAGCGATAGGAGGCGCGGGTCACCGACGGCTGGTGCGCGTCGAACCACGCCTGCATCGCCGCGGCCTGCTGTGCGACGACGTCGGCGAGCGGCTTTCCGGCCCCCCCGTCGGCGACGGCGACTTGCACCGGCGGCATCATGCACACGGGGACGCTGACGGGCAGCATCGCCGCGTTGAGGCTGTGCTCGTACTGGGCGACGAACTGGATCGTGCTGTCGGGAACGCCGGCGTTGACGAACAGCGCCGCGTACAACGCGGTCAGGTGCTCGGTGAGCGTGCGGTTGACCGGGTCGCAGGTGGTCGTCCCCAAGATCGTGGAGACGTCGATCGCGAGCTCGTTGGTAAGCGTGGGCAGAAGCGGGTCGGGGAAGCGCACCGTCGGCGTCGTGTAGACGAACGGGTCCGCCGAGGGGTGGCCGTCGACCAGCTCTTCGTTGCGGGTGAGGTAGAGTGACGTCTCCGCGTCCTGCCGCTGCAGCACGTCGAGGTTGGGCAGACGGAACAGCCGTTCGCTGATGCGCGCGCCGTCGCCGGCCGACAGATAGTCGCTGGTCCCGCGGATCTTGTAGACGTAGCGGAAGACGTTGTCGGGCGGCGGCGGCCCGGCCGACGGCGCCGGCTGGCGCTCGTACTTGTCCGGTTCGATGTCGACGAAGGGTGCGCCGACGCCCGCCGCGGGCCATGTCGTCGCGGTGATGGTGACCATCAGCGCCGGATTGGTGTCGCTGACTTCCCCTTCGGTGATCACGAACTCGAAGGGCGGGATCGACGGCATGGCCGGCCCGCGGAGCGCACCGCGCACCAGCGGCGCGGCGGCGGCGGTCTCGGCCAGCCGCGCGATGAGCGCGGTCGCCGAGCTCACCGCGACGCTCGCGTCGGCGATCTGCGTGGCGTCGTCGGTGGCGAAGGTCAGCGTCGCGAGCCGGCTGTTGAGATCGACGAGCACGTTGGGATAGACGTTGACGAACTCCGCCAGGTCTTCGAACAGCGTGCGCGGCGGCGCGAACAGCGCGGTCAGGCCGTTCACCTTCACGTTGAAGAGAATCGTGCCGTAGACCGTGTCTTGCTGCTGGTGCACGGCTTGCGAATAGGTGAAGCCGTACGTCCAGGTCTTGACGTCGCGCAGGGGATTGCACAGGCCGCCGTCGGGCGGCAGCGTCGCGGTCGGCGGAAGCGCCGCCTGGACGATCAGGGTCGGCGTGGCCGGGAACTGGCGCAGCACGATCGGCACGGCGAATTGGCCGAGCGGCTGCGTGAGCGGCCAGCTGCCGCCGACGCCTTGATCATCGACGAACGTCAGCCAGGACGAGGGCTGATAGCCCGTGATGCCGGCCAGCGTTCCGATCTGATGCTCGATGAACCGGCCCTGGTACTCGAGGTTCACCGTGACGTTCTTGCTCTCCACGGTCGTGCTCGAGAAGAGCGTGCTCAGGAGCCGCTTCCGCGCCGTCGCGGTGCCGGTGTCGGCGAACGCGAGGTCGAGCTTCGGCGAGGTGATCGAGACGTTCTTGTCCAGGCCGGCGTTCGGCGCGCCGGTCGGCGCCAGCATCGCGACCTGTCCGAACAGCCGCGGAGGCTGTTCGTCGAGCGCATCGGGAGCGATCGACGCTTCGACCGAGGCCTCGAACTGCAAGCCGGCCTTGGTGGTGTAGAAGCTGCCCAGTGTGTCGAGCATCCGCTGCAGGAAAACTTCGCGGATGGCCGCGAGCTGTTCGTCCGTCGTCGCTTGCCCGCGGTAGACGGCGATCATCTTGAGGCGCAGCGCTTCGGCCAGCGCGCGCTTCGCCGCCAAGAGCGCCGTGCGCAGGTCGCTGCCGGTACGCGCTTGGATGACCAGCATCGGGGTGATGTACTGCGGTGAGAGCAAGCCGTCGATGTATGCCAGCGACTGCTGCATCCACATGTCCAAGTCGACGCCGTCGAACGACGCCAGGCGCGAGGGGGTCGTGAAGTCGATCCCCTTGCCGGTCTTGTACTCGTAGATCGCGACCGCCTGACCGGAGGCGAGCTTGTTCGAGAGCGGCTGCGGCGCGTAGACGATGGGATCGCTCGCGTCGTCGATGCGGTAGGAGATCGCTGTGCTCGCGTCCGTGCCGAGCTGGACGGCCCAGATCGTCGCGGCGGAGCCGGTCGCGGTCTGCGTGCGGTCGCCGCCGGTCGCGATGCGGAAGCTGCGTGCGCCGAGCTTGGTCAGCGCCGCGGTGAACGCGGCCGCGAACAGGCCCAGGTCGCGCAGCGACTGCGTGCCCTGGTCGAAGGTGCCGCGCGCGGCCTGCAGCCACGCCTTGGTCTGCGCGGTGCCGGCGTCCATCGTGCTGAGCGGTCCGGTGTACGGCGCGACCGTCACCGACCGCGCGCCCACCGCGGCCGCCGAGCGCAGCGCGCCGGCGACCAGCGCCGCCTTGCGCCGGATCGTGAACTCGGCGCGCACCGCGAAGATCTGCCCCGCGTTGACGTGGTCGAGCGCGAGCGGGACCGTGATCGTGTAGACTTGCTGGAGCGTCGTCGGGGCGCTGCCGAGCAGGCTGTTCAGCCAGGTGCGGATCGATTCGATCCACCCGACCAGCGCGTCGGCCGCCGCCGGGCTGAGGACGGAGCCCGCGTCGGGGGTGACGGTCGTCGTCAGCTCGAGTGCAACGCCGTTCTGGTCGCGCAGCTGCTGCAAGACCGTGTCGTAGATCTGGATCGCTTGGCGGATACGCCGGCGGCGCGGCGCGTCGTCGGAGACCGTCGTGTCCTTCAGGTACGCGGACGGGTCGAAGTCGAGCACGAGGTCGAGCAGCGGATTCTGCTGGTCGTCGGGGCGCAAGCGGTATGCGGCCGTCATCGCCGGCCATTGCGTGAGCCCGACGATGTCGTCGGTGTAGCCGGTGATCTGCGGCGGATAGTTCAGGTGCGCCGCGCGCGGGTTGCCCAGATCGGTGAGTGCGAGGTTGCCGAAGATGTCGCGCCAGTCGAGTCCGACTTGCAGCATGCCGCCCACGCCGCGGTACGGGCTCGGGTCGGCCGGGTCGTACGGATGCGCCCACAGCTGCGGGAACGGCAGCGTGAGGCGGTACGTCCAATCGGTGAGCTCGGCGACCAGACGCGGGGCTTGGATCTTGTCCGTGCCGGGCGCGGCATCGGGATCGACCGGACCGGCCGGTAAGCCCATCGTGCTCGGATGGAAGTCGGGGTTGGCGAACTCGGGCAGGCCCGCGACCTGATAGCCCAGCAGGCTGAACATGTGACGCAGGTAGGTCGCGCCGTCGGTGGGCGTGATCGTTCCGGGTGCGGTGCGTACGAGTTGGACGCCCGCGACGCCGGGCGGCACGCTCGCCGATCGCTCGACCGGACCGAGCGTGACCGGCAGCGTTTGCCCCGCGGCCAGCAGCCCCGCCAGCTCGGCGTTGGCGTGCGTCGCCGCCAGCGCGGCGACGGAGATCCCGTAGTACGCCGCGAGGTCGGAGAAGCGCACGCCGTCGGTCGCGATCGAGCGGGGGATGCGCGGCAGCGCCAAGGCGACGAACGGCGGCAGCACGTTCGGCGCCACCGGCCAGTCGGTGCGGTACGGATTGGCGCGCTTGAGCTCGTCGACGGTGGTGCCAAAATGCTGCGCGATCAGCGCGACGTCGCCGCCGGGATCTTGCACGCTGGGCGTCGCCGCCGGACGCACTTGGTAGAGTCCGCCTTCGACGACGACGGTCGTGCCGTTGCGGAAGGTGACGTCCGGGTTGGACTCGATCAGCGTCGCCGGATCGAGGTACGCGCGCGCCGCCATGCCGGCCAGCGTGTCGCCCGTCGTCGTCGCCGGCGGCCGGTACGGATCGCGGACGGTTTCGAGGACGAACGCGGCGTCGCCCAGCGTGAAGCCTTCGTCGGTGGCGACGACGTTGACGTAGTTCGTGAACGGCTGACCGGCCGCGCCGACCGCGTTGTACAGCGCGAGCACGGCCACGTTCGCCTCGCCGCGGTCGTTGAAGATCGAATCCGGTAGGCCGGTATCGTGCCGGCTGTCATGATAGGCGAGGAAGAAGCCGCCTTGACGGGTGATGCTGGCTTCCCACAGCAGGCGCAGGAACGCGGTCGGACCGTTGATCACGTTGCCGAGCGCGCCGGTAATGCGCGCGTCGGCACGTGCCGCGGCCAGGCTGGTCGGCGGACGCGTCTCGGTCGACAGGTTGACTTGCGTGATGCCGACCAGCGTCACCGCCGGATCGCCCGACTGCCAGCCGGTCTGCACCGAACCCGCCGCGCTGGGCGGATAGAGCAGCAGCATCTGTTGGAAGGAACCGTCGCTCGAGCGCAGCTGGTCGAGCAGCCGCTCGAGCAGCACGATGTCGTCGGTCGCCGCGCCGATGATCTCGTAGGTGTGTTCGGTGGTCGGACTGCTCGCGACCAACGGGACCTTCTTGACCTTGAACGCGATCAGCGTCCCGGTGCCGTAGTTCTGCACCGGCGTCGTGACCGTGGTACCCGAGGCTTGATCGTAGCGCGAGAGCAGCGGGGTGAGCCGCGGGCGCGGCGCATCGAGCGCCTCGTGCGGCAGGTCGACCAGGGTGGGCGGCAGCGTCCACAAGCGCGGGCGCTGCGCCGCGAGCGCGACCGGTTGGCGCGGCAGGACGACGACGGCCGGCGTCTGCCAGACGATCTCTTGCGCGAGCGGGAAGCGACTGGGTTCGACCGCCGAGACCGTCACCGGCCCGAGCTCGTGGGTTTGCAGGTCGAGCACGTTCGCGCGCGCGTAGTCGCGCACGGCGACGTAGCGGTCGTAGTCGCGCGGGTGGTCGAGCTTCCAGGTCAGCGACGGCGCCCTCGCCGTGCCGAACGTCAGCCAGGTCTCGTTCGCGCCGCGCGTCAGCGTGAAGTTGAAGGCGGGATCTTCCGGCTTGCTCGGCAGCGTGATCGTGGTCGGCAGCGCGAAGGCCTGGCCGGTCAGCGCGAACAGCCCCATCACGTCGGGGATCGCGTAGTGGCCGGGCGAGGTCTGGGTGACGAACAGCCCCGGCTGATCGGCCGTCACGTCGGCGGTCGGAATGCGCAGCCCGTTGAGGTAGAACCGCGACATCATCCCGCCCAGGTTCTGGAGCGCGAGCGTGCGGTGCATCTCGTCGAGCAAGTCGCCGACGCGGTACTGCGGCAGGTGCGTGATGTTGAGGTTCGGGTCGTCATGGGCGTCGAAGAGCCCGGCGATGCCGCCGTTCGCGGCCGCCAGCGTCGCTTCGGTGACGCCGTAGGTTCCGGCGATCGCCGCCAGCGTCTGGCCGTCCGTGACCGCGTGCACGAAGCTCGGGATCAGCAGCACGGCGAGCGGCGCCAGCACGGCGCCGTCGGTCAGCACGTTCGAGGTCGAGAGGAGCTGCGCCAGCGAGATCTCGAGCGCCTTGGCGATGGTGGTGAGCGAGTCGCCGCCTTGGATGCGGTGCGAGGCGTTGCCGGCGACGACGTTCGTGCCGGGCTGCAGGATGTGTGCGTCGTCGGCGTTGGCCCGCGCCAGCGCCGCGCCGTCGAACGCGTTGCCGAACATCGAGAGCTTCGCGACGTCGTTGAAGCTGGTCCCGCCGGGCGTGCGATACCCCATCCCGGCGATGGTGAGCTTGGTGTCGGCGGTCAAGCGATGGTCGGGGTTGCCCTCGAACAGGTACGCGGCGGTGAAGGCGTCCTCGCCGGTCAGCTGGCCGGCTTGGTTGACGCGCTCGACGATGGTCGTGACCGTTTCGGCCGGGTCGATGAGCCGCTTGAAGTTGCGCAGGCTGGTGAGCAGGGCTTGCACGCCCTGCCGCGCGATGCCGGTGTAGTAATCGGCGAAGACGTACGTCGCGACCGACAGGTTCGCTTGGCCGACCGGAGCGCCGGCGGCGAGCAGCTCGGGCGCGAGCGGATCGTCGACCGAGGGCGGCTGCACCTTGACGCGCAGCGCGGCGAAGTACGCGGCCAAGTTCTCGCGGAACGCCGCGCCGGTCGTGTTGTACGAGCCGAAGACGTAGTCGACGCCCTTCCATTGACCGTAGTCGGGGACGGTCAGCCGGGTCGACGGCGGCGCGGGGAAGTAGACGCCGTGCCCGGAGTCCTGCGCGCTGGGGGCGTCGAGGTTGACGCTGACCTGCGCGGTCAGGAACGCTTCGATCGCGTCGACCGGGATCGGGTTGGGTTGCGTCGGATCGCTCAGGTAGGCGAGGATCGCGTCGAGCTGGGCGGCGGTGAGGACCAGGTCGTCGACCTGCCCGACCGTCTTGTCCGCGGGCTGACCGGCGGCGAGCACCCATTGCAGCACGCGCACCGCGAAGTCTTCGAACGACGCCTGCGCGCCGTCGCCGAGCGCGTTCGCGCCGAACAGACGCGCGTTGCGCCGCGGCTCCGCGCGGCGCAGCGCCGCGTGGGCGATCTCGCCCGGCGTCCGCGGCAGCGACGGCGCGCCGCTCGCGGCCCCCGTCAGCCGGCGCGCTTGCGTCGAGCGCTGGACCGGCGGCGGCGTGGTGAGGAAGAAGCTGGCGACGTAGCAGATGTCCTGTTGGTCCGGCCGCGTGGCCTCGTCGCCGGCGACGGTCAGCACCGGCGCGACGTATCCGTTGAGATCGAGCACGGTGCCGGGCTGCAGGCGCGTCCAGACGGGGTCGTACACCGCCGCCGCGCCGCCGGCCAGCGCGCGCAACCGCCGCGGCATCGCGTTCGCGGCCGGCGCGAGCAGCGCGTCGGTGCCCCACGGCGGATTCTTTTGCGGGTTGTCGAGCGTGAACGTCGCCTTGATGGTGGCCGAGAACGAGAAGCTGATGTCGATCGAAAACAGGCCCAGATCGATCGAGATGGTCACGCTGATCGAGACCGAGGCTTGCAGCGTGATCGGGATCGGCTCGTAGCTCGCGAGCCGAATCTGGATCATGACGCGGATGTCGACGTCGACGCGCGCCTTGACGATGGCGAAGTCGACCTCGCCGTACAGCTTGCCGATCGCGCCCACGATGCCGGTCAGGGCGAAGTAGTAGCCGTTCTGCAGGTCGTCCTTGCGTTCGTTGGGCGCGCCGCCGTCGTACGGCAGCCAGCGCGCGAGCACGCCTTCGATGATGCCGAACACGGTCGCCGAGAACCCCGCCCGCAGGATACCGGCCTCGATCGATTTGCCAAGTCCGATTTGGGCGCCGAAGCCGAACACCAGGACCGGGTTGAACCAGCCCTTGCTGCTGCGCGGCACGAGGTTGGTCGTCGCGCTGCTGAGCTTGCCGAAGTAGAAGCCGGCGGAGCCGACCACCGGGATGCCCGGTGGGACGATCGCCTCGATCGTGAACGAGCGCGCGAAGTTTTGATTCCACGGGAAGCCGATGTCGACTTGGAAGTCGCCGTTGGTGTACACGTCGATGCCGAACGTCGGCAGCGTGATGGTGAACGCACCGGCTTGGAAGCGCCGCATCAGCTCGGGCAGCGCGAGCTCCGCCGAGTAGACCCCGACCGTCTCCGAGATCTGGCGGTACAAGATCTGGAAGTCCAGCCCGTTGAAGACCTTCGCCAGTGGGCCGGTCAGGACGATGCGCAGCGCGTAGAGCAGCGGATCGTTGAAGACGATCGAGAGCTGGATGAAGTAGTCGTCGGGCGTCGCCGGGGGCGACTCGCCGTCGGGATCGTCCTTCGCGACCCGCAAGATGCCGAAGTCCATGCCGACGAACCACGAGCTGTTCGGCGCGAAGACGGGCTGACCGGTTCCGCCGACGGGGATCTCCGGCGGTTCGGGCTCCTTGAGATCGCGCAACAGCGCGATCACGCCTTGCACGCGGCGCTGTTCGGTGAGCCCGGCGACGGTAACGTGCTGTCCGAGCGCAAGCAGTCGCAGGTCGAAGTACTTGTTGCCGCCGCCCGAGGGCGAGGGCGTCGTTTCGGGTTTGCTCGGGTCCCACGAGAGCGCTTCGGACGAGGACTGCCACTTGAAGGCCGCGTCGACGGTGACTTTCGTCTTCGGGTCTTCTTTGGTGCCGGCCGCGTCCGGATTGTAGACCAGACCGATCTTGTTGATGGTGAACAAACCCAGGTCGATCGGGCCCAGGTTGACGTTGAAGCCGACCTTCTTCTTGGTGAAGTTGTAGGTGACTTCGAAGTTGCTCAGCGGGATCTCGTTGAGCACGTTGAACGGCGCGGCCAGCGCGTACGGCGCGCCGGTCACCCAGCTGACGAACTCCTCGACCAGCGAGCCGATCGTGCGCTCTCCGATGGTGAAGGTCGCGATCGTGTCTTGGCCGTCGCCGCCGGTGACGACCGCCGTCAGCACGCCCCACACGACCTTGAGCTCGTACTTCCCGGGATCGAAGACCAAGGCGACGGAGAGATCGGCGATGTTCCACAAGTGGAAGTCGCCGCTGAACTCGCCGTAGTACCCTTTCTTGGGCGGCGGCGGATCGGTGGCCAGCGCCGTTCCGGCCGCGCGCGGCGCCGGTCCGGGCAGCATCAGCGTGCCGCGCGCGGCGGCGACGGGCTGGTCTTGGGTGACGGCCGGCGGTACGCCGTAGCCGAGCTTGAGCTTCACGTTCTGGGCGTAGACGTCGATGCCGCTGATCGGCTGCCAGCGCTCCGCGGTGGCGGCCGAGATCTCGTACGTGCCCGAGTCGCTGGTGAACGAGACGACCAGGTCCTTGACTTTGGGCAGTCCCGAGGGCACCGGGAAGTTCTCGCCCAGGTAGTACTTGACGATTTGCTCGATGTCGAACACGCCGCTGGTCTGCTGCGCGCGGAACGTCCAGAGCTTGGTTTCGCCCTCGTACGACGCGCTGAGCAGCAGCCCGACGGCCGCCGCGCCGCCGAACAGCTCGATCGCGCCGGTGATCGAGCCCTGGTTGACGCCGCGGTTGCGCGAGATGTCGAAGCCGACTTCGTTGACCGTGAACAGGTTCGCTTTGCCGGGGAAGCTGAAGCTCCAGCCGCCTTCCATCGCGAACTTCATCGTGACCGACATGCTGTCGGTCGCCTTCGCGTAGCTGAACCGGAAGTCGATGATCTTCGGATCGCCCGGGATCGGCAAGGTCACGAACGGCAAGAACGCCGTCAGCATCTCGGCGATGGTGACCGTGCCCTCGAGCTGCCCGTTGAACTGCCAGTTGGGGTACTCGACGGAGACCTGGACGGTGCCGCTGCCGATCTTGAACGAACCCGACGCCGAGACCGCGATCGAACGATCCCCTTGCGGGTCGATCAGCATGGCGGTCATCTGCAAGTCGCTCAGCGTGATCGTTCCGACCAGCGGGAGATTCTGCGTGTTGCTCTTGGCCAGGATGATGACCGAGGCCAGCTTCTGGGCGTCGTAGTCGTACTGCGTCTCGATGCGGACGACGCCGAAATCGACGATCACGTTGAGCGGCGGCGGCAGCAGCGAGACCAGGTTGACGCTGGTCATCATCTGGAAGGCCAGCGCGATGCTGGGATAGTTTTGGCTGAACTCGACCGTCGCCGGCCAGATCGGCAGCGACGAGGCGACCGGAATGGCGAAGCGAGCGGTGACGGGCTTGTCGCCCTTCTCCAGGGCCGGGTAGTAGCCGCCCATGATCGCGGTGACGGGGAAGCTCTTGTCCGGCAGGCGCAGCGCGATGAACGGGTCGCGCAGCGCGATCCACTCAACGCCGGGCATGATCCACGCCCCGAGCGTGGTGAAGGTGAGGTCGGCCGTCATCGTGTCGTCGGGCGCGGTGAAGACGACCGACACGGTGTTCTTCACGCCGATCTTCTCGAACGCCGAGGTGACGCCGGTCAGCTCGATGCGGGTGATCGCGTCGGGCTCGCCCTCGTGGGTAAAGGTGTCGACGGTCAGCGTCAGCGTCGGCGAGAACGTCTTGAGCAGCGCGACCACGTAGTCGGCGATGACGCCGGTGGTGAGGATCCCCGGGATCAGGTCGAGCGGCTGCCCTTTCACGACCGCGGGCTCGAGCTTGGCGTACAGGGCGTTGAGCGCTTCCTGCCCACCGCCCTCGTCGGCGACCGCCGCCGCGAGCGACGCGCGCGCGCGCAGCGCCGGCGGACGTTCGACCGCGGTCAGCACCTTGGCGTTCATGAACGCCAACGCGACGTTGAACTTGTCCTGATGCGCCTGCGCGTACTGTTCCTTGAGCCGGCGGAAGTAGCCGTGAATCCCCGCCAGCGGGTCGCGGCCCTCGTCGACGTACTCTTGGTTCCACACGGCGAGCACGGTGCAGGGGGCGTCGGCGTCCTTCGCGGGCCAGACCGAGGGCGCCGAGTTGTACTGGCCGGCGGCGGTGACCATCAGCTGCGATTGCTCGGCGGCGTTGATGCCTTGCCGCACGACGGAGGGATAGAGCGCGGCGCGCTGCTGCACGGTCGCGTTCTCGCGAGGGATCTGCATGTAGGCGCGACCCATGTTGATCGCGGCGTTGGTCGTGTTCTGCCCTTCGAAGACGGGGATGATCGTCGATTTGAACAGCGCGTGGTTGAACAACGGCTGTGGCGCGTGGCCGAGCTGAATGAACAGCACGCGATCCTTGTGGCCGGTGATCGTGGCGACCGCGTCCCGGACGGCCTGCACCGTCGTGGGCTTGAAGAGCGTCGTGAAGCGGTCCGCTCCGAGGGCCGTGAAGTACGCCCTGCGCCGCGCTACGTTCGCGGATAAAGTCGTGTTGCGCGCCAGCGAAGCGCCGAGGGCCGTCTCCCCCGGGGTGAGGCCGCCCTCGACGATCGTCTTGACGGCGGCGACGCTGTCGGCGCTGTCGATCAGGTCGAAGTTGACGATGACCAGCGGCTGCGCGTTCTTGTAGAGCTTTCCGGGCAGACCTTGCCAGCGCAGGCCGGCGCCGCAGCACAGCGCGGTCGCGAAGATCCCGTTCTGGTTGAAGTAGATCAGCGAGTCCTTGAAGCTGTAGATCGCCTGCAGCGCGTGCGCGGCCAGGAAGTCGTCGCTGGTCAGGTACTGCACGATCTGCGGCACCACGCCCGCGTACCGGCTGAAGTCCGGCGCCGCGTAGAGCGAGGGATCGACGTTGAAGAGCCGGCGCCCGAAGGCCAGGCCGCCGAGCGCGGGCTGGTCGTTGAGCGAGATGTTCTTGGCGAGGTCTTGCCGGACGATCTGCTCGAGCTGCGTCTTCCACAGGTACGGCTGCAGGCGCAGGAACGTCCCGACGTTGAGCATCGCCGCCAGGCCGCCCTGCGCGTCCTTGGAATCGTCGGCGGCGCCGGTGAAGCCCAGAGCGACCAGCGTCGTCGGCCTCGTCGTCCACTTGATCAGGTTGACGGTCGCGGCGTCGACGGTCCCGTTCGGCTGGCCGCCGAGCTCGGGCAGCAACTGATAGATCTTGGCGAGCGTCTCGTCTTGCTCGTAGTAGACGTCGATGATGCCGCCGTAGCCGTAGGTGAGCTTGTCGTCGCGGCGCGGGCGCGCCAGCCGATACAGCAGGTTGATCGTCGAGGACTGGTTGCCCAGGTTCGACGTCTCCTCGACCCACATGCGGATGCGCGGGTTCGTGCCGCCGGTCAGGTAGGTGTGGAACGCGTCGCTGCCAGCCAGGATCTCGGCGGACGAATACTGCTCCGTGGTCCCGGTCAGCGAGCTCCAGACCGACGACAGGAATCCGAAAGCCATGGACGTCTCTCCTCGCGCGCTCGAATCAGCTCTGCGGCTCTTGGTTGTACACGGCCAGCCAGCCCAGACCGCTGGTGTCCTTCACCGTGCGATCGCCGAACAAGAAGAACGAGCTGGACCCGTTGGGCGGGATCTTGAGCAACGAGAGGAACTTGAGCGCGAGCTCGCTGAGCAGCAGCAAGAACGACGCCTTCTCCTTGTTGTAGTAAAGCCGCGGCGTGCCGACCGACACGCTGATCACCGTCTGGAGCGAGAACAGCTCCGCGCCGCCGCCCGTGCCGGGCAGCTTGAGCGCGAGCACGGCCTGCGGGGAATCCGCGCTGCTCTCGTCGCCCCACGCCGTCAAGAGCGTCGAGGTCAAGTTGAGCTTGCCGGCCAGCGCACCGGGTGTGCCCAGGTTGATCGTGTAGACCAAGCCGTGCCAATTGCCCGCGTCGACGCCGCTGAACGGGTGGTCGGGCGTGGCGAGGGTGAGATAGCCGGCCTTGGTCGGCGTGAGATCGCCGCCGCCTTGCGTGAGGCCTTGGAGCTGCAGCTGAAAGCTGCGCACGATGCTGTTGTCGCGCGCGCGGCTGCTGCCCGGATCGAAGCGGATCTCGTTCGTCTCGAGCGTCAACCGCCGCGTCGCGGGCGACTGCAGCGGGAACGCGATGCGCAGGCCGAGGTTCGAGAACGCCAGGCCCTCGCCGATGACCGGCGCGTCGTCCGACCCGAACGAGAAGACGTCGAAGTCGGGGATGCGCACGAACGAGAGCGTGCCGCTCATCGCCAGCCACGAGACCGCCGGATTGGCGAACACCGTCGTGTTGGCGGGCTGCGCGGCCAGCAGCCTCGCCGCGACGAACGTCTTCGCCGTCGCGTTGACGCCCGAGATCGTGGTCACCTCTTGTTCGAGGCCGGTGCCGATGACGACGGTCATGCCGTTCGCCAGGCCGGCCACGCTCTCGACCGCGACGACGACGTTCTCGCCGTCTTCGACGTCGGCGGTGGTCGTGGTGAAGGCGCTCTTCGTGCCGGTCTCGCGCGTCGTGAGCTGCGCGTTGGCGATTTGCGCCTGCAGCAGCACGTCGTTGGCCAGCACGAAGGTGTTCTCGCCGGTCGACGCCAGGCTGTAGACCGCGCTCTCGCCGTTGCGCTGGTAGGCGCCGCGCAGCAAGATCGCGTTGTCGAGGTTCGCGCCCGGACCGTCCATCCCGGCGACCGCCGTGCCCATGATGCGGTTGAGAACGGCCTGCGCGACGCTGTGGAAGCGCACGACCGCCGTGTTCTCGAACAGCACCTGCAGCGTGAGCAGCGTGAAGTCGTAGGTCGCGCCCAGGTCGCTGGCCGGAATCGGCGCCTCCGTCACCGGATCGAAGCGGGGGTCGACGTAGTAGACCAACCCGAACACCGCGCTGCTGTCGACCAGGTCGATGCTGGCGCGATCGACCTGCGCGATCGCGAAGCCCAGATGGTGCGCGTTGAAGTCCTCGGGGCTGCCGACCCCCGCCAACAGGCCGATCAGATCGGGCGGGATGTCCGTGATGTCGACCTTGAGGAACAGGATGCCCGTCCAGGTCTCCTCGCGGATGATGCGGTTGAAGTTGGCGAAGTACGGATCGTCGTCGCCGTGCGCCAGCGCCGCGTCGAAGTACTCGCTCAGCCACTTCGAGAGCGGCAAGAGCTGGCCGAGCTGCGGTTCGGTCGGCACGCCGTCGAGCAGGGTCGTCGGCGCCGCGAACTGATCCTTGGCCGTCCACTTGTCGGGACTGGTGACGAGGTCGACGAGCTTGCCGCGCACGCCCTTGACGATCATGACGTTGCGGTAGTCGCCGTACGCCGGGTTGTTGCCGATCCCGGCGCGGAACTTCCACGTCTCGACGTTGAGGACGTTGCAGAACGTCGCCGGCTGCTGGACGGGCGGCGGCGAGCCGACGCCGTCGGCGGGCTTGCCCAGCAGCGTGGCGTTCGCGACCACCAGGAACAGATCGCTGGTCTGGAACGCGGCTTGCAGCTCGCGCTCCAGACCGAGAAAGCAAATCTGACGTTCGGGCTGCGCGGAGCCGGGCCGCGCGATCTGTCCCAGCAGCAGCTTGGTGAACGAGCCGCCGTCGACGGTGGCGATCAAGCCGGCCGGCGTCGTCGTGCGGAACGCGTCGTTCGCGCCGTTCGCGTTCGCGTGCGCGGCCAGCTTCAGGCTGGCGCGCGCCGAGGCGGAGTGCGGCGGCTTCGAGGCGCGAATGCGCTGGCGGCGCGTCACCGAGAGCACCTGCCGCTCGAGATCCTGGATCGCGCCGGGCCCGAGGTTGGTGTGGTCGTCGCCGGGGATGACGCCGGCGTACGGCGCCAGCGGATAGCTCAGCGTCGCGTCGGACAGCGCGACCCCGGGATCCTTGGGGCCCAGCAGCAAGGTCGTCTTCGGCGCCACGATCGCGTCGGCGCCGAACGGGTCGGCGCCCTTGGGTGCCGCGGCATAGTGCGGTGCGCCGTTCGCGCTCGCGCCGGCGATGACGCTGGCCCACGACGTGCGGAACGTCGGGTCGAGCAGCATCTGCGTCGGGTCGAACGGCGGCCCCAGCGGCGAGGCCGGCGGGATCGGAAAGACCGGCACGTTGGCGGGCTGGTTGGGCGTGCATCGCAGGCGGTCGGCGCCGCTGCTGGCGTCGCTGGGGACGAACGCGATCGACTCGCCGCCGGCGAGCCCGCACAGCAGCGTCGCGTGATCGTCGATGCGACGGCTCGCGTTCATCGCGAAGTCGCCGCTGGGCCCGAAGCGGAAGCCGGCCTGCAGGCCGCTGAACCCGTAGCCGGGGTTGATCACCAGCTCCGCGGGCGAGCCGCCGCCGCCGGTGAGCGGCGTCAGGGAGATCGGGTCGCCGAACGGCGTGCGATAGAAGGAGCTGAGCACCGTCGCATCGCCGTTGGAGTTGGTGCCGACGAAGCGGAACGCGCTGCGGATGACGCCGTCGTCGGTGAGTGCGTTCGTGTTGTTCGGATCGGCCGGGTTCATGCGCACGTCGAACAGGATGCGGTCGTTGGGGTCGGGCAGGTCGCCCGACGCGAGCGGCATCCACACGGTCAGGTAGGGCGGATCGTTGGAGGTGCCGATCGTGCGCGGCGTCAGGAACTGGTAGCCCCAGTTCAGCTTCTGGTAGAGCGACACGCGGTCGACGCCGAGGCGGAAGCGGAGCGCTCCGGTATCGTCACCGGCGAAGGAGATCGACGCGTCGGACGGTGCGCTGGCGCTGGGAGCGGCCGGCCCGTCGAAGCGGACGACGCCGGTGCGCTGCAGCGCGAGCGAGCTGTCTTCAGCCGTCAGCGTCGCCGCCGGCGGGACCGTCAGCAGCAGGCGCGGCGGCGTACCACCGGAGATGCCGAATTGGAACAGCCCGATCGTCTGGTCGCCGGCGGTTTGCAGGCCGAGCGCGAGCGCGCCGTCCGGGCTCGGTACCAGCGCCGGGAACCAGATGAGCGCGCGACCGTTGGCGGTCCGCCCGGCCACCGCGTCGACGGCCGCGATCAAGGTGGTGACGAACGGGTCACGCAGATCGGGCGCGCGCAGCACGTAGGCGAACGAGCCGGCGAGCTTGGTGCTCGTCAGCGCCGTCGCGAACGGTATCGGATCGGTCGGCGGGTCGGCGTTCGCGGCAACGACGAACCCCCACCAGCCTCGACTCGAGACGGCGTCGCCGGCGTACAGCCGGGACGTGCCGACGCGCTGGAACGTGATCATGCTCTCTCACCCGTAGAAGGTCAGGGGCGCGCGCAAGCGCGCGCCCCGTGCCGTGCCGATACGTTCGTCCGCCGCGAGGCGGCTTGGGACGAGGCTAGCTGACGGTGAAGCTGGCCTGCGCCGCCAACGACGTGCGGCCGGTGGCCTTGGACGTGGGCTGCATGAAATACCCGACCGAGTACGTCTCGCCGGCGCGTAGATCGAGCCCGCCGATGAAGAGCTGGCCCGACTCGCTGCTGTTGGTGATCGTCTTGGTGGCCATCGCGTCGCCGCTGTAGCGGACCTGCTTCTGGCGCCAAACGCCGATCCAGTTCTTGTTCGCGGCGGGATCGTAGTTGAACAGCCCCGTGTATTTCACCGAGATGGTGTCGATGCCGACGTACGGCACCGTGATCACCAAGCTGCTGTACTCCCAGGTCGCCGGGTCGTGCTGGCCGGCCGCGGGGACGAAGACCGTCGCGCAGACGGCGCTCGGGTCGGGCGCCGGCGCGTAGCCGAGGATGTAACCGCGCTTCTGGATCGCCGTCGCGACCGGCTGGTCGCCGCGCGGCTGATCGCTCGCGATCGCGCCGTCGCCCGAGGTGGGGTTGGACCACGGCACGGTGTTGTCCTCAGCCGGCCAGACGAAGATCTTGTTGCTGTACGTCGAGGGCTGATTGTACGCGAAGGTCACGTACTGCGCGATGAAGCCGTCGGGGTTGAGTCCCCCCTGGAGCGTGATCGAGATGCCGCTGGTCTGCGGCGTGTCGGCAAGTGTGTGGAGACGGGCGACGCTAGACTCTGCCATGTGGATTCTCCATAAAAGTGACGTGGTGACTAGGTTGCCGATCAAATGGGCCGGAGCGGCGGTCGCGCGGGCTGGAAATAGATCAGCGCGGCGGCCGTTGACTGCTCAGGGCCCATGAAATAGGCGATCGTGTAGGTGAACGCCGGCACGAACGTGGCGTCGAGCGTGACCAGACCCTGGGTGTAGTCGGACATCACGTCGGCGCGCGCGGCCGGTTTGGGCGCGGTGTACGGCAGTGCGTATCCCGGCCAAAGACCGACCCAGTTCTGATGTGCGTGGGGTTCGTAACCCGGTAGCGTCGTGTACATGACCGTCACCGACTTGTCGGTGAGCTGGTCGATCTCGATGACGACCGCAGGTGGGGGATCCGGCGCGTTGCCGGAGCCGGGGTTGATCTGCGCGAGCGCGCACATGCGTGACGCATCCGCGCCGACCTGGTAGGTGACGCAGTAGGCGGCGGCGGTCAGGCTCTTCTCGAACTTGACCTCGCCGCGCTCGAGGTTGGTGGGGACGTCCTGCTCCTCGAGCGGCTCCGCGGTGGTGTTGGGAAGCGCTCCCTGCCACAGGAAGACCGTATTGTGGTAGTCCTTCGGCAGGTTGCCGGGGAGGCCGCTGTACGCCACGAGGAAGCCGGGGCCAGGCTCGGGTTCGGCCTCGGGCACGGGCGCGTGAACTGCCGCCAGCGGCCGGATGACGCTGATCGAAAAGTTCGTCGGGCCGCCACTCGACGGCGCGACCAGACGTGCTCTGAACAGTCTGACGGGCGCGTTTGAGCCCGACATATCCTATACGCACACCCCACCCGTAACGCACACTCCACCCGCTTACAGCTCTAAGCTGCGTGCGCGGGCCCTTCACCGCCGCCTCGGCGGGAGCCTGGTCGGCCCGCGAAAAATTTTTTCCCGCTTAGAGCGGTATGTTTCCGTGCTTGCGATGGGGGCGGTCGACCCGCTTGTTCGCCAGTACGTCGAGCGCGCGGGAGACGGCGCGCCGCGTCTCGCGGGCGGCGATGACGTCGTCGACGTAGCCGCGCTGCGCGGCGATGAACGGGTTGGCGAAATGGTCGGTGTACTCGGCCGCCAGGCGTGCGGCCTCGGCATCGGGGTCGGCGGCGGCGGCGATCTCGCGCCGGTTGAGGATGCGCACCGCGCCCGACGCGCCCATGACGGCGATCTCGGCGCTCGGCCAAGCAAGGTTGATGTCGGCCCGGATGTGTTTGGAGGCCATGACGTCGTACGCGCCGCCGTACGCCTTGCGGGTGATGACGGTGATCTTGGGGACGGTGGCCTCGGCGAACGCGTAGAGCAGCTTGGCGCCGTGTTTGATGATGCCGCCCCACTCCTGGCTCGTCCCCGGCAAGAAGCCCGGCACGTCGACGAAGGTGAGCAGCGGGACGTTGAACGCGTCGCAGAAACGCACGAACCGCGCGGCCTTGATCGAGGCGTCGATGTCGAGCACGCCGGCCAGGAACTTCGGCTGGTTTGCCACGACGCCGACGCTGCGTCCGCCGACGCGGCCGAAGCCGACCACGACGTTCTGCGCCCACAGCGGCAAGATCTCGAAGAAGTCGCCGTCGTCGAGGATCGGCACGATCGCGTCCAGGATGTCGTACGGCTTGTTCGGCGAGTCCGGAATCAGCTGGTCGAGCTCGGGAACGAGCCGCATGGGATCGTCCTGCGTCGGCACCAGCGGCGGATCGTCGAGGTTGTTGGCGGGGATGAACGAGAGCAGTCGCCGGCAGTGCTCGTTCATCTCGTCTTCGTCGACCGCGGTCAGCTGCGCGACGCCGCTCTTGGTCGCGTGCGTGAGCGCACCGCCCAGCTCTTCGAAGCTGACGTCCTCGCCGGTGACGGTCTTGATGATCTCGGGCCCGGTGATGAACATCTGCGAGATGCCCTCGACCATGACGGTGAAATCGGTGATGGCGGGCGAGTAGACCGCGCCGCCGGCGCACGGCCCGGCGATCAGGCTGATCTGCGGGATCACGCCCGATGCCTGCACGTTGCGCCAGAAGATCTCGGCGTAGCCGCCCAGGCTGACGACGCCCTCTTGGATGCGCGCGCCGCCCGAGTCGTTGATGCCGATCAGCGGCGCGCCGGTGCGCACGGCGAGGTCCATCACCTTGCAGATCTTCTCGGCCATCACTTCGCCCAGCGAGCCGCCCAGCACCGTGAAGTCCTGCGAGAACAGAAAGACCGTCCGGCCGTCGATCGTCGCGTGCCCGGTGACGACGCCGTCGCCGAGAAACTCGCGCTCGCCCAACCCGAACGCGGTCGTGCGGTGCACGGCGAAACGATCGAGCTCGACGAACGAGCCGGGGTCGACCAGCGCCTCGACCCGCTCGCGCGCGGTGCGCTTGCCGCGCGCGTGCTGCTTCGCGTTCGCGTCCTCGCCGGCCGGCGCGAGCGATGCGTCGCGCATCGCGTCCAGCCGCGCGATGGCGCGCTCGTGGGGCGAGCCGGTAGTGGACATTCGCGCGGCTTTCGGGCGCCGCGCGGGCGTCGCCTACTGGTAGGTCGTCGTGCCGATCAGGACGTACCCGGGCAACCCCGGCGCGCCCGCGCGCGTCTGGTTGATCCACTCGCCGCTGTCGGCGGCGCGATGATAGACGCCGCGCACGACCACCAGCTGCCCGGCCTGGAACGGCGGCGAGCCGGCGCCGTCATAGTCGACCGCGATCGGCTCGGTGCCGTCGACGTCGAGCGCGAAGCTGCCCGGACGCGTCGTGCCGCTGGCCGGCGCGGCGGTGATCGTCCCGCAGACGGTGACCGGATACTGGACCGGCGTGTCGATCGAGCGATAGGAGAGGAAGGCGTCGTTCAGGCAGTCCTCGACGGCGGTCGCCAGGGCCACGGTGGCCGGCGGCGAGGCCAGGTTGTAGAACGGGGTCGCGGTCGGGATGGGGTGCGCGAAGTTCGCGGTCGGCGGGTCCGGGACGCGGGCGGCGCCCGCGGGGACGTCGGTCGCGGCGACCGCGACGAACACGGCCGCGGCGGCGAAGGCAAGGCACGGTACGGTGAGCTTCACGCCCCTACTGTACCCTCGCCGGCTTAGGAGAACTGCAGGCGAGCCGCACCGGCGTTGGCGCGGCGGATGATCATCGCCCGGACCGCGTCGAGCGCGCGCTGGACCGGCGCCTTGCGGTAGGCGAAGCGCGGATCGTCCTTGGGCGGCAAGATCACCATCGTCGCGTTGGCCTCGAAGATCGCCAGGCGCCCCTGCGGGTCGAAGGCGAAGTCGACGCCGGCGTACTCGAGCCCCAGCGCCTCGCCGATCTCGCGCAGCATCGCCACCGCGGGAGCGCCCAGCGTCCCCGCCATGTCCTCGAGGAAGGCGCGCTCCTCGTCGCGGAAGGCCTGCTCTTCGCTCATCGCGGCGGTGAAGTAGTGGACTTTCCACTCGCGCGAGATCGCCAGGTGCAGCGGGTAGAGCTCGCCGTCGATGAACATCACCCGGTACTTGGCCCAGGCGCCGTCGGCGCGCCGCGTGTCCAGGTACGAGATCGCCAGCAGCTCCTCGCCCGGCAACGCCTGCACGGCGGCGGCGAGGTCGGCCGCCGTCGCGATCAGCTCGAAGTGCTCGCCGGTGTGGTAACCCGGGCTGCGCACCAGCAGCGGCCACTCGAAGCCGTGCGCGGCCAGCGTCCGGACGGCGTCGGGCGCGGTCAGCGCGTCGCGCGCGAAAGCGACCACGCGCGGCACCACCACGCCGGTCAGCGCGGCGAGCCGGTCCGCGTTGTCGGCACGGCCGGAGCCGCGCACGCGGGCCGGCGGGTTGATGACGTCGACGTCGACGCGTTCGAGCAGCTGGTCGGCGTGCTCGAGGGCGCGGGCGCAGCGGTCGTGGTCGCCGATCGCGTTGAACACGACGCCGTGCGGCGGCAGCGTCATGGTCGGGACGTACGACTCGGCGATCAGCGTGGCCCATTGGAAGACGCGGTCGTCGAGCACGTGCTGCAGCGGGATGTTGCCGCCGATCGCCGAGGTCACCAGCAGCACTCGCACCGGCTCGTTGGGCCCGCGAAACGGCGAGATCGCGATCGAGCCGTCGGGGAACCCCGCCCGCCAGGCGCGATCGGCCGCCGCGATGTCGCCGGCGCGCTCGAAGATGATCGCCAGCCCGCGGTGCGCCTCGAGGTGGCCCGGGTCGACGCCGAGCGCTGCCTCGAAGGCCGCCCGGGCCCCGGGCGCGTCGCCCAGATCGAGGAGCACGTTGCCCAGCGAGGCGTACGGCGCGGGGCGGTCCGGGTGATGGACCGTCGCTTCGTGGAACACCGCCCGCGCGCCGTCGGCTTTGCCGCCGGTCGCGAACAGCGCGCCCAGCCGCATCATCGCCTCGTAGTGCCACGGATGCGCGACCAGCACGTGCACGTAGGCGGCCGCGGAGTCCTCACGCAGCCCCAGGTCTTCGAGCAACTGCGCCCGCTCCAGGCGCAGACCGACGTCGTCCGGCGAGCGCGCCAGCTGCGCTTCGACGCGCGTCAGGGCCGCCGTGCGGGCGTGCCACTGCTTGGCCCAGGGGCCGACGGTCACCAGATGCCGAGCGCCAGCTTCACGTCTTCGGACGCCATCGTGCGCGGGTCCCACGGCGGGTTGAACGTGATCTCGACGTTGGCCGACTTCACGCCGACGACGCCTTCGACTTTGCTCTGCACCGCCTGCTTGAACATCGGGCCGACCGGACACATCGGCGAGGTCAGCGTCATGACGACGGTGACCTCTTGGCCCTCCGGGCCCTCGCAAGCGACGTCGTAGACCAGGCCCAGGTCGAGGATGCCCAGGTTGAGTTCGGGGTCGAGGACCTCGGTCAGCGCCTCGCGGACCGTTTCGGGGGTGACCATCACCCTCTACGATACACCGGACGGCGCGGAAGTTCCGCGCCCGAACAAGCGCTCGGGGATCGCCCGCAGCCGCGAGCCGCCCAGCCGGTTGGCGAACGGGAGCGCGACCAGGGGCACCCACGCCCAATGGACGCCGTTCACCGCGTCGATCGCGATGGCCAGGGCGAAGATGACCGCGCTGAGCGACGACCGCACGACGGCTCGCCACACGCGCTCGCGCAGCGCGCCGTCGAGGACCGCGTACGAGCGGCGCAGGCCCCGCCATTCGAGGACCAGGCCGGTGGCCGCGATGGCGAACACCAGCAGCGCGTAGAACATGAAGCCGGCCTTCTCGTCCAAAGCCGTGCCGTCCATCAAACGCGAGAAGGTGATCAGCCCGTAGGGAAGCAGCGAGATCGAGGCGAGGTAGGCGAACAGCATCGTGCGGTCGATCTGCTGCGGGCGAAAGCCGACCGACATGATGCGGTGATAGCGCAGCCAGTACGTCACCAGCAGCGCGAACGTCACGCCGTACAACAGCCAGCGAATGGGATGGTCTCCCAAGTCGCTGGCGTGGGTGGGGACGCTGAGCTGCAGCGCGCTCAGCGAGAGCGAGAAGCCGAAGACGATGTCGCCGAACGACTCGAGGCGCGTGCTGAGGTGACGTTCCTCGTGGCTGAGGCTCTCGCGGTACATGCCGCGCTCACACGGCCAAGTACCGCTGCATCATCGCTTCGTCGGCGCGCAGCTGATCGATGGTCCCCGCGCCGACGATGCGGCCGTTGGAGAGCACGTAGCCGCGGTCCGACAGGCTCATCGCGACTTGTGCGTTCTGCTCGATCAACAAGATCGTGTTGCCTTCGGCGCGGATCGAGCGCACGACGTCCTCGACGTTGCGTGCGATCAGCGGCGCGAGCCCTTCCATCGGCTCGTCGAGCAGGATGATATCGGGGTTGGCGACCAGCGCGCGCGCGATCGCGAGCATCTGCTGCTCGCCGCCCGAGAGCTTCGCCGGCTTGTCGCGCCGCTCGCCGAGCACCGCGAAGTACTCGTAGATGCGCTTCTCGGTCCACGGGCCTTTGCGTCCGGCCAGTGCCGCCAGCCGCAGGTTCTCGCCGACCGTCAGGTTCGGGAAGATGCGCCGGTCCTCGGGGACGAACGCGATCCCGTGCTGCGCCAGCGAGAACGGCGTCTTGTTGGTGACGTTCTCACCCTTGAAGCGGATCTGGCCCATCCGCACCGCGACCAGTCCCATGATGGCCTTGCAGGTCGTCGAGCGGCCCGAGCCGTTGCGGCCGAGCAGCGCGACGACTTCGCCCGCGCCCACCTCGAGCGAGACGTCCTGCAGCACGTGGCTCTTCTCGTAGTACGCGTTGACCCGGTCCAATTCAAGCAGCATTCTAACGGCGCTCCGCCCGAGGCTGCGCGCCCCCCACGCGTTGCGTGGGGCCCCCGGTCCGACCTCGCAACGACGGTACCGCGAACGCGTGATTCTGCTGCGCTCGGTCCATGACCATCATACGAGCTCTCCCAGGTACGCGCGTTGGACGGCTTCGTTGGCGCGGATCTCGGTCGGCGTTCCGACCGCCAGCACGGCGCCGGTCTGGAAGACGGTGATCGTCGTCGAGATCGCCATGACGACGTCGATGTCGTGCTCGACGAGCAGGATCGTGCGGCCGGGCGAAACGCGCTGGATGAGGTCGACCGTCGCGTGCGTCTCGGTCGGCGACATGCCGGCCAACGGCTCGTCGAGCAGCAGCACCGGCGGATCGCTGGCCAGCACCAGACCGATCTCCAGCCGCCGCTGATCGCCGTGCGAGAGGTTCTCGGCGCGCGTGTCGCGCGCGTCCCACAACCCGACGTCGTTCAGAAGCCGCTCGGTCGTCGCCGGAATGCCGGCGAAGCGGCGCGAGGGAAACAAGAAGCTGGCCTTCCCGTCGTTGACGGCTTGCGCCGCCAGGCGGACGTTCTCGGCCACCGTCAGGTGCGCGAAGATGTTGGTGATCTGGAACGAGCGCGCGATGCCCAGCCGCGCGCGCTGATAGGACGGCAGCCGCGTGATCTCGCGGTCCTTGAACCAGATGCGGCCGGCCGAGGGCGGCAGCATCCCGCTGAGCAGGTTGAAGAAGGTCGTCTTGCCGGCGCCGTTCGGTCCGATGATCGTGCGCACGCCTCCGGTCGGAATCTCGATCGAGACGTCGTTGACGGCGGTGAAGCCGGAGAAGCGGCGGGTCAGCCCCTCGGTCTTGAAGACGTAGTCCATCACTGCACCCGGTCCATGCCGACCGCGTCGTCGACCAGCGGCCGCTCTTCGCGAACGTCGGTCTCGACCCGCGCGCGCCGCGAGATCAGGCGCCGGAACGTGTTGCCGGCCCCGTATTGCCGGATGTCGTCGATCAGGCCCATGATCCCGCGCGGTCCGACCAGTACGAAGAAGACGAACACGATGCCGATCCAGGCTTCCCAGTACTTGGTGAGCTGCGAGACGTTGTTCTGGATCTCGTAGTAGATCGACGCGCCGAGCGTCGGCCCCAGAAACGTCTGCATCCCGCCGAGCATCGACATCATGACGACGTTGCCGGAATACTCGACCGAGCCGGCGTCGGGGTTGATGGCCTGCTGGTAGTAGGTCCACAGCCAGCCGGCGATCGCCGGGAAGACCGCGGAGAGGACGAACGCGTTGACGCGGTACTTGTCGACGTCGTAGCCCAGGAAGCGCGCGCGCTGCTTGTTCTCGCGGATCGCGTGCAGCACGCTGCCGAACGGCGAGGAGACGATCCAGTACAGCACGCACAGCGCGAGGAAGACGACGATCGCCGTGAACCAGTAGAAGTGATAGGTCTCGCTGAGCATGTGCGAGCCGAGGATCGTCGGCCGCGGAATGCCCTGCAGGCCGTCCTCGCCGCCGGTCAGGTCGCTCCACTCGTAGGTGACGAAGAAGACGACCTGTGCGAACGCCAGCGTGATCATCGAGAAGTAGATGCCGCTCGAGCGCGGCACGATCAGCCGCGCCAGCACCCAGGCCCACAGCACCGCCGCCACCAGCGAGAAGATCAGCGCCAGCAGCAGATTGTCGGTCGGCGCGTGCTGCACGGTGAGGCCGAAAATCTGGACGTTGAAGCCGTTGGCGAACAGGGCCGTCACGTAGGCGCCGATGGTGAAGAACATCGCGTGGCCGAACGAGAGCTCGCCGACGTGCCCGAACAGCAAGTTGAAGCCGCCCGCGAAGAGCGCGAAGATGACCATCGTCGTGCCGATCCCGACGAATCCGCTCCACTGGCCCGCGAACGGATTGGCGCCGGCGACGAAGGGCAACGCGACGAACAGCAGCGCCGTCCACAGCAGCGGGTGCAGCAGGACGGCGGACAGCCGGGACCGTGGCTTCATTCGAACAGCCCCTCGACGCCGAACAAGCCGCGCGGGCGGATCAGCAGGATGATGCCCATGATGAGGAAGCCGCTCAGGTCGACGGCCGGTGCCCAGATCAGCGCCACCAGACTGCTGACGATGCCGATCAGCAAGCCGCCGACGATCGCGCCCCAGAACGAGCCGATTCCGCCCACGATGACGATGACGAAGGTCAGCACGATCCACTGCGAGGCCAGCTGCGGCTGCACCGCGTAGATCGGCGCCGCCAGCGCCCCGGCCAGGCCCGCCATGAACGAGCCGATGCCGAACACGAAGGTGAACATCAGCGGCATGTTGATGCCGAGGATCTTGACCATCTCGGCGTCACGGGTGCCGGCGCGGATGATGATGCCGATGTTGGTCTTGTTCAGCAGCAGCCACACGACCGCCAGGATGACGATCGTGATGATGACCAGCAGGAAGTCCCGGTAGAACGGAAACTGCACGCTGCCCAGCGAGATCGAGTCCGGCATGTACGCCGGCGTGCTCACGCGTACGGCGTCGTCGCCCCAGATACGGCGGACGACCTCGGTGAAGATCAAGGCCGTCCCGAACGTCAGCAGCAGGGTGTACTCCGGCAAGCGCCGGTAGAGCGGGCGGATCAGCGTCGATTCGAACGCCATCCCGAGCAACCCGACCAGCAAGGCGGCGACCGGAATCGCCGGCCAGAAGCCCAGCCGCGGCGAGAGCGTGTACATGACGTACGCGCCGAGCATGAAGAAGGCGCCGTGGGAGAAGTTGATCACCCCCATGAGCCCCAGGATGATGTTCAGCCCCAGGGCGACCAGGATGTAGAGCATTCCGAGGGTGATGCCGTTGACGAGCTGATCGAGCAGCTGCGGAACGGTGAACAGTCCGAGGATGTGAATTGCAGCGTCCTCGCAGGCGGCGGAAAAGTCGACTCACCGTTCGCCCCTGCGGTGCCTGCTTCCATGCTGCATTCGGCCAGGGGTTTGAAACTGAACGAACGTGCCGAAGGTTTAACCACCACCAAGGCCGCACCGGACTCCTCAGGGAGCCGATCCGGTTGGAGGCAGGAGCGGCACGGCCGCTCGGGGAGTTTCGGAACGTCATGTCAATGTGGGAACCGTTCACCGAACGCGCGCGGCGCAGCATCGTGCTCGCTCAGGAAGAGGCGCAGCGGCTCGGGAACAACTACATCGGGACCGAGCACATCCTGCTCGGGATCATCTCCGAGGGGGAGAGCCTCGCGGCCAAAGTCCTCGAGACCCTCGGTGTGAACCTGGCCAAGGTTCGCCAAGAGGTCGAGGCGATCGTGGGGCGAGGCGGCCAGACCGTCCAGCAAGAGATGGTCTTCACGCCGCGCGCCAAGCGCGTTATCGAACTGGCGTTCGAAGAAGCTCGGCAGCTCAACCACAACTACATCGGCACCGAGCACCTGCTGCTGGGCCTGATCCGCGAGGGCGAGGGCGTCGCCGCCCGCGTGCTCACCAACCTGGGGGTCGACCCGGCCAAGGTGCGCGTGCAGACGACCTCCCTGCTGGGGGCCGAGGGCCAGCCGCCTGCTCCGAAGGGCAAGTCGAAGACTCCCACGCTCGACGCGTACGGTCGCGACCTCACCCAGCTCGCACGCGAGAACAAGCTCGACCCGGTCATCGGCCGGGCGACCGAGATCGAGCGGGTCATCCAGATCCTCAGCCGCCGGACCAAGAACAATCCGGCCCTGATCGGCGAGCCCGGCGTCGGCAAGACGGCCATCGCCGAGGGCCTGGCGCAGCGCGTCATCAAGACCGAGGTCCCCGAGCCGCTGCGCGACAAGCGCGTGATCACGCTCGACCTCGCCGGTCTGGTGGCGGGCACCAAGTACCGCGGCGAGTTCGAGGAGCGCATGAAGCGCGTCATGGACGAGATCCGCGGCGCCGCCGGCGAGATCATCCTGTTCATCGACGAGCTGCACACGCTGGTCGGTGCGGGCGCGGCCGAAGGCGCGATCGACGCCTCGAACATCATCAAGCCGGCGCTGGCGCGCGGCGAGCTGCAGTGCATCGGCGCGACGACGCTCAACGAGTTCCGCAAGCACATCGAGAAGGACTCGGCGCTCGAGCGCCGGTTCCAGCCGGTCATGGTCGGCGAGCCGACGGTCGAGGAGACGGTCGAGATCCTCAAGGGCCTGCGCGATCGCTACGAGGCGCACCACAAGGTCACCATCACCGACGAGGCGCTGGTGGCCGCGGCGAAGCTCGGCGACCGCTACATCAGCGATCGCTTCTTGCCCGACAAGGCCGTCGACTTGATCGACGAGGCGGCCTCGCGCGTACGTTTGCAGGCGACGTTGCCGCCGCCCGAAGTGCGTGAAATCGAGAACCAGATCCGTCAGGTCAAGCTCGAGAAAGAGTCGGTCGTCAAGTCGCAGGAGTTCGAGAAGGCCGCTGCGATTCGCGACCGTGAGGAGAAGCTGCGGCTGGAGAAGACGCGGCTCGAGCAGGAGTGGGCCGACAAGCGCGCCCAGTCCGACAAGGTCATCAAGGTGACCGAAGCCGACGTCGCCCACATCGTCTCGTCGTGGACGAAGATCCCCGTCTCGAAGCTGGCCGAGCACGAAACGGCCAAGCTGCTCGGCATGGAGGACCAGCTCCACAAGCGCGTCATCGGGCAGAACCAGGCGATCGGCACGGTCACCCGCGCGATTCGCCGCGCGCGCGCCGGACTCAAGAATCCCAAGCGCCCGATCGGATCGTTCATCTTCCTCGGACCGACCGGCGTCGGTAAGACCGAGGTCGCCCGTTCGCTGGCCGAGTTCATGTTCGACGACGCCGAGTCGATGATCCGCATCGACATGTCGGAGTACATGGAGAAGTACGCCGTCTCGCGCCTGGTCGGCGCACCGCCCGGATACGTCGGCTACGAAGAAGGCGGTCAGCTCACCGAAGCGGTGCGCCGCCGTCCGTACTCGGTCGTACTGCTCGACGAAATCGAGAAGGCGCATCCCGATGTCTTCAACCTGCTGCTCCAAGTGCTCGACGACGGGCGCTTGACCGATTCGCAA